>JAIVYW010000183.1:0-4319 GCA_048635215.1 Candidatus Atribacteria bacterium | reverse complement strand
GCATATCGATCTTCTGTGCTTCAACCTCATCAAAGTGTTTTCTTATGACCATTTCTTCCTCCAATTATTCAAATAGGAGCGTTTCTTTCCTACAAGTATCATTATAGATGAAAAGAGAGGATATAGCAAGCGCGATGCGTGCTTCGCGCATTGCGCTTGCGGGAATGCTTCGCAGTACCGAAGCGTTCGCAGGTTTCAAGTTCAAGGTTGAGAAATATTCGAATAATTGTAGGGGCGAACCTGCGTGTTCGCCCTATTGCCATAGAATAATATGTAAACATTCTCCACAATTATTTTTCCCGCATTCCGCTTTCCTTCCCGTCATTCCCGCGAAAGCGAGGAATCCATCCCTTCTGAGATAGGAAGCGCGATGTACGAAGTGGAAATGCTTCGCAGTACCGAAGCGTTCGCAGGTTTCAAGTTCACAGGTTGAGAAATATTCGAATAATCGTAGGGACAGGGCTTGTGACCTTGGAAACCCCGACCTTACTTCGGGGACCTGCCTTCTGTCATGTTGAGCAACGCGAAACATCCATCCCTTTTCCGATCTCCACTTCACATGCGACACATCACACCTCATACCTCGTTCGCCACGCGAACGATCGTGGCATCCAGCTTATCTCTCGTATATTGTCTTTTCTCGATTCTTTACTTTACACCTCACACTTCAGACCTCACACCTCGTTCGCCACGCGAACGATCGTGGCATCCAGTCTATCTCTCGTATATTGTCTTTTCTCGATTCTTTACTTTACACTCCACACTTCAGACTTCACACTTCGTTCGCTCCGCGAACGATCGTGTCATCCTGAGCTTTTCCGCGAAGGCTCCATTCCCTATGGAGTTTACCCCGCACTTTTACTAAGATGCGGGGTCATTCCCGCGAAAGCAGGGAATCCATCTTTTCCACGTCACGCGCTACTGGTGCGCTTGCTAAAATATTCGAAAAGATGTAAAATTATACAGTGTTCAGATTCATAAATACGATGATAATGGAATGTTTAGATTTGAGTCAATTCCAACGAACAATGAGCGCAGCGTACCCTTGGTGGTCCGTAAGCGAAGAGAGAGGAAGAAATTGAGCAAAGATGATATTCCCTTCGGGCTGAAGCTCTTTTCTTGTCTTCTGCGTTGCTCGTTGCTTGCATACCGCAGTGGGCATGCGGCGTTCTTTGCGCCTCTCATGCTGAACAAAATAGTATCAGCCATTGTTACCGTATTTATGAATCAGATCACTATAGTACCAGGGCATACTACGGAGCGGAGGCGCGCATTGAAATATTTCGATTCCCTTTTCAATCATATTAAGTGTGGGAGAATGAGAAAAGTGAAAGCAAAAAAGAAGGTGTTGTCCCCGAAGAACTATCTCTTAGTTGGCGAATAAATGTTTCCGTTAAATATAAACGACCTTATTGAAAATAGAATTGTAGAATCTGAAAGAATCGAATATAAAAAGGGCTGGAACCCCGAGGGGGTATTACATACAATTACCGCTTTTGCAAATGACCTTCATAACTGGGGCGGCGGATATATTATTATCGGGATTGAAGAAATCGAAGGAAAAATAGTCGATATTCCCGGATTATCAGATCAAAGAATTGAGAAGATCCAGAAAGAGTTGAATGGTGTATGCAGAAAGATCATTCCGAATTACTTCCCGAATGTATTTCCCGAAACCTATAAAGATCAAAGGATTTTGGTCATATATGTTCCCGCCGGAGAAGCCCGACCCTATAAGTGCGCGGAAACTCTCGGCAAGAAGGGAGTTCAGTATCATTACTACATACGATTTGGAAATAATACGATCAAAGCAAATCACGAACAGGAAAAAGAGTTGTTTTCTCTATCAGAGGATATTCCTTTTGATGACAGGATTAATATTCATGCTGAAATTGAGGATATCGACCATAAACTTGTTATAGAATTTCTTTCACGGATTAATAGCAATTTAATCTCAGAAGGCCCTGAAACATATAATCCTCTTGAATTATACAAGAGCTTAAGCATTGTCCGAAAACATGATGAAAGGTGGTTTCCATTGAATATCGCTCTGATGATGTTTTCCCCCGATCCTGAGAAGTTTTTTCCTTATTCAAGAATCGAAGTAAATCATTTTAAGGATGCGGAGGGTACGCAATTTACAGAGAAGAGCTTTAAAGGTCCGATAAATAAGCAGCTTTCAAATGCTCTTGATTACATTAACACCAATTTTATTTATGAAAATGTCAAAAAGGTGGATGGGCAGGCAGAATCCCTGAGATTTCATAACTACCCCTTCAAAGCGATAGAGGAAACTCTTGCTAATGCGATATATCATCGGGACTACTCTGTCAGGGAAACGGTAGAGGTGAATATCAGGCAGGACAGGATCGAGGTGTTGTCGCGACCAGGACCCTTGCCTCCATTGATACAAAAAGATTTTGAGAAGGAGAAAGTTATTCCGAGAAGCTATCGAAATCGAAGGATTGGGGATTTTTTGAAAGAACTGCATCTTACCGAAGGAAAGTGTACCGGGATTCCCACAATATGGAAAGAAATGAAACAAAATGGTTCGCCGAACCCTATTTTCCAGACAGATGAATACAGGGCGACCTTTTTTGTGATTTTGCCGATACATTCAGATGCGATTAGAAGTGATCCTACCCCCAAAATTACACAAGAAATTATTACAGGACAGAGCAAGTCACGGCTAGAGTCACGGCTAGAGTCGCGGCTAGAGTCAAAACTTGCGGCAAGAGTAATATTGTTGTTAATGGAAAAGGAAACAGGCAAAGCCTCTCTTGCCAGTAAATTGGGACATAAAGGAGTTTCTGGACAGCTAAATAAACAGGTCAAACGGCTATTAATTCTTAAGATTATTGAAATGACGATTCCTGACAAGCCCAACAGCCGTTTCCAGAAATACCGTTTAACAAAAAAGGCAGAAGAACTTTTTAAGGAGTATGAGAAATGAGCGTCGAGTCGGGATCTCATGTCTTTACTATATTCCGTCCTCCTGAAATATACGGGGATTTTGATTATTACAAAATAGTTTTTCCTTTGAAACCCGTCAAAACTACCCAGAAAACTACCCCCAAAACTACCCAGAAAACTGAGAATGGCGGATTAACTGGCGGATTAACTGAGGGATTAACTGAGGGAGTAAATGAGGGATTAAAAGGTAGTGTAAAAGGTGGTGTAAAAGGTGGTGTAAAAGGTGGTCAAAAGAGTGGTCGGAAACCAAGCTGCATTACCCTCACAGATTTTGTCCCAAGCTTGGATTCAGGAATAAATGAGAATGGAAATTAATAAAGAAAATGAAAAAAGTGATTTATCCCGCAACTTTCTGAAAGTGTCAAAATGCATATCCCGCACTTCTACTAAGGTGCGGGGTCAACCTGGCACCGTTGAAGGATGAAAGCACAATTTCAAAACATCTGAGATTGCTGCGTGACTTAGATATTGTATCTTTTAAAACTAATGAAAATAGAGTTATATATAGCCTTAAAAGGCGAGAAATTTTGAAATTAATTATAGATGCAATGGAGTGTATGAAGAGAAATAAGTAATCAGCTCGGCGTATCTTCGTATATACGAAGATACGAAGATGCCATTCGCCATTGGGGCTATTGATACTAAAAATAAACTCAAAATGCAACATAATATACCTCCGTCCCTATTTTGGTTGACAAAATATCAGGCGAAGGGGACAGGAAATACGGGAAAGAGGGAAAAAGAAATTTCCAGACGGATAATCCATCCGGATTCCCTGTCATGCAGAGCTACAGGCGTGGCATCCAGGATTTCTTTCATTCTTTTTTCTTCTTTTTTCATTTCCCCCCTGTTCCACTGGGTCCACTTGTACCTGGGTCTACTGCGTAGCGTCATTGTCAACTGTCCATTGATCGCTTCTCTATAAGCCTCCAACCTGTATTTTTATTTATAAAACAAATTTTGTATCAGCCGGAATATGTGTTATAATGCGCCATGTGAGGGCTGTTTAGAAATGGAGAGAAGAGTAATTAGTAAAGATGATACAATCCCATATCTTAACGAAGGAATATATGAAGAATCTTAGAAAGCTGATTGAATTATTTGAGCGGAATAAGGCGCAATATAAATCAACTGCTTACGATGAATCGAATACCAGAACGGATTTCATCGACAAGTTCTTTGAGCTGCTGGACTGGGATGTCAGAAATACCAAAGGTTATTCCGAGCAGTACCGTGAGGTGGTGCGCGAAGATAAAGTAATTATACGGGGCAAGGCGAAAGCGCCCGATTATTCGTTCCGTATAGGCGGGGTCAGAAAATTCTTTGTGGAAGCGAAAAAGCCATCC
>JAIVYW010000182.1:0-4260 GCA_048635215.1 Candidatus Atribacteria bacterium | reverse complement strand
TATTTCCCTCCTATATCAAGTAATTATAGGGGATCTCCCCTGATTTCGCCAACTCGAAAAGCTTCTCTCTTATTCCGACAAAACCGGCATTCTTCAATGAATTGAAAATATCTTCGGAAGGAACATTCTCCTTCAGCATATTTTTAATATTTTCATCGACATAGAGAAGTTCATTAAATTCTTTGAATCCGTTGAATCCGGATTTCTTGCACTGATCGCATTTTCCCGGTGCAAAGAACTTGATATCCTTATAAAAGGAGAAAAGGTCTTTGGGAATAAGAGAAAATTGCACCTCTTCTTTACAAGCGTCGCAGAGTTTAGGTACGATCACGGAAGTGATGAATATCTTGATATGGGGCAGGATGCGGGAAAATATTTCCCCCTTTGTGTAAATGAAATCGATGAATTGGCGACTGGAAAAGGCATGACTGATCAAAAAAACCAATTTCCCTTGTTCCAGAATATGAGCAATGATCTCAAGATCGATCAATGATTCATCGGCAATGAGGACATCAAAATCCCCGGACTTTATCCGTTCATCACCCGTCTCAAGCTCTATCACATTGTCAAAGCCCTGAATAACGGCGTTCTTGTCAAGCTTCAGGATGATATTCTCATTCGTGTCATAAAAATGCAGTAAATTATATGTAAGCTTTCTAGTAAGAGCTTTATCTTTCGATGCGAATACACACAGCCCCCGCATAAAGGGCAGAATATTGTCAATGATTATTTTCTGTTCCTTGGTCAAGCCGAGATTTGCAATGTCGGTGATCTTGTGGACCTTGTGGATATTGGAAATGGTTAAGGCGTTCTCGGAGAATTCCTCCATGGTGAAGTTGTAATTCACATCCCGGGACAGGGATATATAGGCGCCGCCCGCAACCCTCTGCAGTTCTTCAAGCTTCTCCTTGACGGTAAGCCAGTAACTTGCGGGGAATTTCATTTTTAATGTTCGGAGTCCGCGGAAATTGAAAAACACCCGGTTCTCGAAATCGGTGTGTATAATAGTGGCGGAGTCGCAGGAATTCTTTATGATCTCATCAAAGATGAATAGGATTAAATTGGACATTGTTTCATCCTTGATAAGGCGATTTATAGCGCCCTCATCAATGACCTCAAAGAAATTATCCAATGCTCTCTCATAATTGATCTCTTTTCCTTCCCACCTTGCGATGATCTTCTCTTTGATCATTCTTAGATCGGAATACGATCCCAGAGAAAGGTTGATCTCGCATTGAGAGACCTCTTTGATCCTATCGATAAGCGATGTGTTGGTCGGGTCGTCGATACAGACGGTAAGCTCATTCCCGAATTTAACCAACGGAAGAAAATCCTCCGCTTTGATCATATCCTCAGGGAAAATGGAGATCAGCTGTATGTCCACCATAGATTCATTGAGATTGATATAGGGTAATTCAAATTTATTGGCAAGTGTCCAGAACAGGTCATCTTCGGTGATGTACCCGCCTTCTATAAGAACTTCTCCAAGTTTATTCTTTGAAACCTTCTGAGCCTTCAATGCATCGTTGAGCTGATCCTCGTTGATGAGCTCATACTTAATAAGAAGATCTCCCAGTCGAAGCTTTTCAGAATTCATAATATTCTCCTTCTTTGCTGTGATGATGGGGTTATGCGTATTTACCCGCAGGAAAGTCAGAATCCGACACCATCACTCCTTTTTCCGGATATTTGATTTTAACATATAATTCAAAATAATCAACTTGCGGGGAGGCTAGATCGATAAATGCTGTAGTAGAAGAACGCTTAGGAATCCAATATATTTCTTGTTTTACAGCTCTTATATTCGAATTGAAGGGTGATGTGATCAATAGAAAATTCATCGTTCAACAGTTGATGAATATCTGTCTTAACGATCTCCAGCTGTGATAGCTTAAGGTCACGGCAGATATCAACATGGCACTCCAGATAGATTTGCTTCTCATTAAGGCTCCAAACATGCATATTGTGGACATTGTCGATCTCATTTAAATTCTCCATTTCCAGCTTTATACGCTCAATATCAATGCCTCTGGGTGTTCCCTGCATTAATA
This sequence comes from Candidatus Atribacteria bacterium, assembly GCA_048635215.1. Taxonomy (GTDB): domain Bacteria; phylum AUK180; class AUK180; order AUK180; family AUK180; genus JAGLWT01. The sequence goes on along the minus strand of JAIVYW010000182.1, from coordinate 2,209 downwards.
TGTGATTAGCGTCCAGGAGTATTTTTAAGGCAGCGTACAGTATGTAGGCCCCGATAACAAAGGTAAGTATCGGATCGATCATCGGTATCCCTGTTATATTAATGAAAATACCGCCCAATATCACGGCAACCGAAGACAATGTATCGGAAAGGAGATGCAGAAAAGCGGCTCTGAAATTAATATTTGATCCGACATCCCTTTTCAGCAATAGCACAGAAAAGAGATTTCCTAAAAATCCGACCGTTGCAACACCTATCATGATATCGGTATTTATCATTGAGGGCCGGTATATTCGGCTGATGGCCTCTTTTAAAATAAACAATGCGATGATCATGAGAACGACGGTATTGAAAAACGCGGCGACCACCTCTGCTCTTCTAAAACCGAATGTCCGCTCAGCGGTGGCGGACTTATGCGCTCTTTTATGAGCGAGATAGCTTATAATAATGGCCGTTACATCCGTGAGATTGTGTAATGCGTCGGTTAATAGCGCAAGGCTTCCCGAGAGAATGCCCCCAATAAATTCAGAAAGAGTAATGACCGCATTGAGCACAACAACAAAAAGAAGTCTTTTTCCTCCCTCCTCTGTTCCGTGCGCGTGCTGATGCATAGTGTTCTGTTTCACAAATACGATGACAGTCGTTCGCACAGCGAACGATGTGTGAAGTGTGAAGTGTGGTGTGTAAAGTGAAAAGAATAAAACAATATCCACACCAGTAACCGGAAAATCAATATTTCGTTTAACACTTTAATTTTCCTGTTCCAATCATATCACGCCGTACCCCAATCAAGATATGGGACATGTCGTACGCCGCCGGCGTTCGTCTGTCCCGATGTAAAAGTTCCAAGCGGAGAGTTGAAAATTGTGAAGCAATTGTACACTCTTCGCAATGTTAGTGTTCTGCGGATTTTCGGTCTTGCCATAAAAAGAGTTCGGGGGGCAAAATGCCCCCCGTAGATGTCTTAGTATTTGTTCTCTTCTTTGGAATCTTTCCAGGCAAAGTGACTGAGAAGATGACGCATTTCTTCCAGATTCCTATTAGTAGGTGAATCCATTACTTCCGATCTGAAACCGGTACCGGCAGGAATAAGATTTCCGATAATAATGTTTTCCTTCAATCCGCGGATATAATCGACACGCCCTTCCAACGCGGCAAGTGAAAGCACCTTGATGGTCTCCTGGAATGATGCGGCGGAAAGCCATGACTCGGTCTGAATGGCAACCTTGGATATACCGAGAAGCGTTTGCTCCGATTCGGGTTTTTTCCCACCCGATTTCTCCAATCTCATCATCTCTTTCTGGAATAGTGTTTTGTCAACGATTTGTTCCGGCAGGAATTTCGAGTCGCCGATCTTAGTGATGCTGACCTTTGAAAGCATCTTGTTCACGATGATCTCAATATGTTTGTCATGAATAGTAATGCCCTGCAATTTATAGATGGATTTTACCTCATCGACAATATACCGGCGTACAAAATCAGCGCCTTTGATCCTGAGAAGGTCAAAGAGGTTAATAACACCTGTAGTTAAAGGTTCTCCCTGCTCAACACGGTCACCGTCTTTCACGATGATCTGCTGATTGAAGTTTATCTTGTACTTCTTTTCTCCGCCGGTAGGTTCAGTGATCTTGATATATACAGGATATGCGCCTCTGATCTTTTTGGTCTTGTCCTGATATATTTCAACTGTACCGGTGATCTCGGACAGTATCGCGTTCTCCGCAGATTTTCTGTGGCGTGCTTCAAAAAGTTCTTCAACTTTCATAAGACCACCGGTAATATCTGTTTTTTCGCTCTTCTTGATAACGACCTTTCCGAGGAAATCTCCGCGCTTCACTTCGTTACCCTTGGCAACGGTAATATGCGTGGTATGTATCTCTTTTTCACCTTTTCCTACACCCTTCACGATCCTGGAAACCTCGATCTGATGCTCTTTCCCATTAATAATAATTCTGGGCTGAAGCCGGCTCGAAGTGACCATGGCGGGCTGAATAACGATCTTATCCGACTTCGTTTTTGTATCAGGGGAGAAGTCGATATTATGATACTCCACCTTTCCGGATTCCTCCGCAATAATGGGTTCAAAGTACATAGGCTTGACGGCAATAGGTGTTTTCTTCTTCAGCATCATTCCGTTCTTAATGAGCAATTCCGAACCAAACGGCACCGCATATCTTTCCAACTCACGGTACAATTTGACATTGTCAAGG
>JAIVYW010000181.1:0-4352 GCA_048635215.1 Candidatus Atribacteria bacterium | reverse complement strand
TCATTTCTTAAGGCAATTTCCATTGTGCGAAATCTCCGTATATATTGGTAGATGACTATGATGATCTATTTCGAAAAACGCAAAAACGCAAGGACCGTCCCTAATTATTCATTCAATTGATTTGATAAAATCAGGAAACATTTCAATCCTTTTTGCTTCTTCAGGGTTTATTAAGAATACCTCGATCTCCTTCTTCAATTTCTTCATGTCCAACTCCTTGCACTTATCGAGCAAAACTGATTTTAAGGAAGCAACGCTCTCAATACCGTTTGTAATTGTGAGATAATTCAATTCGGGCTTAGTGAATGAATACATAAAAATAATGTCATAGATATCTCTTGCTTTCGTCCGTTTACGATTAAGAAATGCGGATATTTTCTGAGCCAAAAGAATATCTTTGGGAACCACTAATATTCTGGTCAATATCGAAAATCTGTTCAGGAGAAATTCCTTGCCGCTGTATTGATAAGGCTGTTTTTCTGCATCAAGCTGTATAAGGATCTTCTCATTTTCATATCCTGAAAGGTTGTTATCAAAAAGAAGTCCTGGAAACCGAATATAGCAGCGGAATGCATATTTTGAAACGACTTTGGTTTCAACCCTGTACCCTTCAAGCTCCAGTTCGGCCGAAACGATTTCGGAAAGCTCAGTGAAATTACTCAGTACGAGGTCCTTACTGTCCAGATCAATATCTTCAGAGAACCTCTGTGAACCGTGAACTATTCTGATCGCAGTTCCTCCGATGAATACTATGTGGTCTGAAAACTTACTGTTGAAAATAATTTCCAGTATCTTGTACTGAAGATATTCTCGGAGGATCTGTCTTTTATATTTGTGCATTGGCTCCGGGTAGAACTTAAGCATTTCATCAATACTGAGCATTTTCAACCTCCTTTAACAAGTGCCGTAAACATCTCTTAACCCTTTGATTACCGGCCAGAGCCGAATATTTCTTTAAGGTGTCAAGTTCTATAATATCGTTAAAAACATCTGAATTGATCCTGATTCCCGCCACATCTTCTCTATTTTTGATATCGGGGTTTAAATAGAGATAGTCAATTATAGCCTTTTCTGGTGTGGCGATCTTCCAGCGATAATTACCCTTTCCCTCGATCCTGTATCCCCAGAATAAGGCCTCCTTGATCATGTGGTATCGAAAAACGCCTTCACATGTTTCAAATACCGCTCTCTTTTTCGTACTGACCGAGGTTGTTGCGAAGATCTGTTCAGGGATTAGATTATAATGGCCTAATGCGCTTTCAAGAGAGACATAAGAGTGCCTGTATATGTTGTTGGCAATAATAAAAAGCATATTCTCGTCAATTTCAGTATCCGAAAACATATAATAACCGTTGCGGATTTTGTTTAAATAACCGTACTTCTGCCATTCGAAAAGCCGCCTGCGGTCAAATGCCGGATCGATCTTATACACCTCATTGAGATTGATAACTGGAAATTCCTTAAACTTGTTCTTGAATATCAAATACTTCATTATAATACCTTTTCATGTTATTTATAACATATAATGGCATCAAAGTCAAATATAATTGATACTTCTCCTGTCCAGTGTCTTTACATATATATTTCTTAATCATTCATTTCCAAATTGTTCAATTCCCCCTGTTCCACTGGGCTACTAGGTCACTTCCTATGTCATTGTTCACTACCCCTGTGCACCGCCGATAAATGGTAGAAATGTATCAATTATATGGTGATAAAGTACCAGAATAGCGTATATATTATAACTGGACAAATGGTAGAGATCGAATAGCTGATTATTTACTTACAACATTGTACCCTCTCCATTGTGTTCCGTATTATCTATTACAAATGGTCCGATCGATATTATAAATAGCGATATAGTAGCAGTTAAGGTTGTAGCGCAGCCTGAATTCAGTATAATTGTATTTTCAATCAAGATCATGTTATAATAACAACGGGAGAGGGGCATTTTCGTATTTTCGTAATTACGAAAATACGAAAATAGCCAAATGGAGTTGATAATGCTTGAGTTAGAAAAGAGAACACTTGATTTGTTTAAAATGCTAGGTAATAGTACCAGATACATAATTATTAGTTCGCTTTCACGAGGCGAATTGAATGTGAGCCAAATAACGAGGATAACAGGCAAGAACATTTCTACAGTATCAAAACATTTGCGGTTGTTAAAAGAGTTAGAGATAGTTGGATTCAGAACTGCCGAGAATAAAGTCATATATAACTTGAAGAAGAAGGGGATAATGGCGCTAATTGACAATGCAAAAAGAGTTATGAACAGGGAATCGTAGCTGTAATGATGGCATTTTCGTATTTTCGTAATTACGAAAATACGAAAATAGGTATAACCATCGGAGTATTCATTCTAGAAATCTTGAAAACATACTCGGAATACAATATAATACAGGCACAAGAGAGGAGCCTACATGAAAATCAAGATAGTTCTCATTTTATCAGTCATTATTTTGCTCGCGGGTTGTACAGTTGACATAATGGATATCAAGGACGATCCGGCGAAATTCAAGGATCAGGATATTACCGTCTCGGCGCAGGTGAATGAAGTATCAAAGGTAGGTGCCTACACATTTGTCAAGCTTGAAGCCGGCAAAAATAACATCATCTATATTGGTGAGACCGATACATTATTGGTGGAAGGCAAGAAGGCAAAATTCAAGGGCCGTGTCAAGACGATCTCCATCCCGCTTTTTCCCACAAAATTCTACATCATGGATTCGGAGCTGGATGACAAACTCTCGGAGATGAGCAGCGAGACCAAAGAAGCTCTCAAGACACTGACGAAAGAGCTAAAGCGTCTGGTTATCGAGGATGTCGCTCCCTTCGTGGAAGAAAAGGTTAAAGAAGCGAATTAGACCCTTCTATCGAAGGGCTAATCGTGTGACGTATGATGTGTAGCGTGTCACGTGAAGAAATCAAATGCCAATATCTCTTACTTCTCTCAACCTCAAACCCCAGACTATTTTCTTATTGCCTATCCCCCGTCCCCTTGTTCCACTGGGTCACTTACTACTCATTATTCACCATTCACTTCCCTTTGTGTGATGTCTCACATGTGGCGTAGAGAATGAAATATTTTTGGAAACTCCTTCCTTTTGGAAGTGAAATAAGTGAAACATTGTCCCCATAATACATTTTGCCGGCAAATCAAAATCTATCTCCGGTTTCATTCGAAACCGGCTTCTCATATCATTTTACTTGACCTATGATCGTTTTTCAAATCAAGCTCTTCTTTGAGAAAGGGTTGGATTAATTCCTCATCATATGTTATAATGTGCCGAGGATAAAAACCAAAGGGTGAAAGAAATGGATTAGAAGAGAAAAAAGATAACTGTTTAAAGCTCATAATGGTTATGCTATAACAAATGATATACTTGCTCAAGGAATGCATCAGAGGGAAATCCGTTCAATGCTGGATGATGGAATTATAATCAAGGTTAAAAATGGCCTTTACAGGCTTTCTGATTCTCCTGCTGTATGTAATCGCAGTTTTATAGATATCTCCCGTGCGGTGCCTGAAGGTGTTATTTGTCTTCTTTCTGCGCTCTCATATTATGACCTGACTACTTACACCCCTGAAGTGATCTCGGTTGCGATCTATCGCGAGTCCTGGAAACCGATGATCAAATACCCACCAGTTGAGTTTTATCTATTCTCCCTGCATCAGTTCGAAGAATGTATTGATGTGGTTCTAATTAATAAGCAAAAGATCCGTATTTACTCTCCTGAGAAAACAGTTTGCGACTGTATCCGATACCGGAATAAGCTGGGACTCGATATGGCAAAAGAAGGGCTGACTGCGTATCTGAAAACGATGGATAGAGATCTGGAAGAGCTTATGAGATGTGCTGAGATATGTAGGATTGGATCTCTCCTCAGAAAGTGGCTTGAAATAATAGTTTGAACGAGGGAATAATATATGGGAAGAGAAATCAAGAATAAAGCGGCATCGGTCAGAGCAAAACTTATGAATACCGCATTGTCGTTATCAGTGGACTTTGACGCACTTCTCTTGCGCTATTTTCAGGAAAGGCTTCTTTATCGTATTTTCAACTCGGAGTACTCTGATAATTTCATACTAAAAGGAGGTCTCTTCCTGATATGTCTAAATATGCCAAGGAGCCGTTCGACTAAAGATATTGATTTTCTAGCAAAGAACATAGCCAATGATCTCGATAAGATCAAAGAAATATTTCAGCAAATATCTGACTATCATGTGAATGATGGAGTTGAGTTTATTTCTTCCTCCATTACAGTAGAGAATTTAATGTCTGATGCGGAATACCTTAGTGATCTGATTCATAAAGACTGTAACAATGGCTGATGCTATTTTGTTCCAT
>JAIVYW010000180.1:0-4359 GCA_048635215.1 Candidatus Atribacteria bacterium | reverse complement strand
GGTACGAAAACCCGGTAAAGGTCTGACTTAGCCAGAATTTCAACGATCTCATTCGGAAAGATCTGCCCTTCATCATACTCTTCTCTAATGGGCAGGATCTTCTCGTCGGCTATCTGCTTCGCGATCTCAACTATTGCCTGCTGTTCTTCGGTCAATTCATAGTTCATCTTAACCATATCTTCCCCCAAACTTGTTATTTATTCAGAAGTTCTGTAATGAACTTCATCTCGGGCTGCGCGCCCACAGTTATATTCTCTTCCTTGAGGTCCACGACCTGCTGAGGAACTGAAGACACATTGAATCTTTCGGATAATTCCTGTGCTTCGGTGGCTTCGACACAGATCCCGCGAACCTTCTTATTGACAAAGGCGAGCGAATGCGCCAGGACAACAGAGCCCGGGCAATAGGGACATGTGGGCGTAACAAAAACATGTATCGTCTTCTCGGCATCCAGCTCCCCGATCTTCTTTATTCCATTATCGGACAGTGAGCTTTTTCCGGAAGCGAGCATCTTGATCCCTTCGATAAGGCTTCTCGCCTCATATCCAAGGGGCGCGCCCATGAATTCGATCCGGTAACCTTGATCGTAGCCCAGAAAGATATAGGGGAATACATCGATCTGATTCTTCTTGGAAATTTCAGAATCGCTTGGAAGCACTTCCACTTTTATCTTATCACTGAGCTCCGACAACTCACCTAAAAAATTAATTGTAAATTCCGTATACTCGTTATCTTCAGGTCCCTTGATCACCTTCACATCCACATCATTCTTAAAGGATGCGAATTCTTTTACCAGCTCTTTGTGATCATTTTCGCCTATCAATTTCTCGGCCATATCTTTCTCCTAATATAATGATTTGTTATTTTACCAAATTTATTGATTGAATTCAAGATAATCGGCAAGCCTTTGAACGTGTTATGTGCATCATGTCGCATTGTCGTAATTACGACAATGCGACATTGAACAATTAGTTTCTACTTAATATTTCCTCAACATGTTCTATTATTTCCAGGATTTCTCTCTTCTTCAAACTGTTTAGCACATTTCTATCCTCCGTAATATAGTACAAAATATCGAGGTCTCTTAATATTTTTAGATGCTTTGATACAGTTGTGGGACTTTTCCCTATTAAAGTTCCAATTTCGCCCGTACATACCGCTCGCTTTGACAGCAACTTTATTATTTTATAACGAGTGGGACAACTCAATGCCTTAAAAATACTTACTGCTCTTTTCTCTGCTTCTTTCATTATTTAATCCGCCCTTCTATGATCTTAGTAGTTTTCTTTCTTCTATCTCATCTTCTATTCTGAAGCTCAGCGCCTTAACTCTATTAGCTCTCGCAAGCTCGCGATGTCATTCCGCATTCCCTGCAGCATTTTCGAATCAGCCTTCAGGAGTAATTTCACCCCCGCCGAAATAAGTGTCTTTGCAAAACCGGCTGCTATCGAAAGAAGTATAATAAATGCGAATATGCCGATACCGACACGAAAATTTTCGGGGATACCGATATCTACCCCTCCCGCATCTTGAGTCTTGATACGGCTTACCATTTCGCTTTGGAAATAGTCGACAAGGCCCACTTTTTCAGGTGATTTTATCATACCGATAAGATTGCTGAAAACCCAGATACCTAGAGCAATCCCGATGCCGATCAGAAGGAAGCCCAACAGGCGGTTTACCCGCGCATCCCTATCTTCAGTGGATTCAGCTAATAGTTGATTGTCATTTTCAATATCCATGTCCGCTCCTTTCCTCATTATACTTGTTTCAGGAAACTATTTCAAGATAGGGAAAGCCTTTGGCAGTACGTCCAACGTCGTACTCAGTCTGTGTAGCAGACTGATGTGTACGGCCATCATCATTTATTAAAAACAAGATTCCTTTTTCTCAACTTGCGAACTCGCCTCACGCGACACGCCAGGCGTCACATGTTACAATATCAATAACTGAAATTTCTTGCCAAGCTGCAGGATCTTCTTTCTTATCAAGTCACGGGATCCTGAATACTTCGGCAGGTCACCGCCCCAGGGATCTTCAATACCCCAATCCTCGACAAAATCCCCCGTCAATTCAGGGCAAGAAACCTCACAACCCATCTTTATCACTATGTCAAACTCCGAGGGGATCTCCCGCAAGGATTTTGGAGAGTATTCTGAGATATCTATGCCTTCCTGTCTCATCACTTCAATTGCGTTTATGGCAACTTGCTTTGAGGGTGAAGTGCCCGCGCTGAATATCTCGACTGATTCTTTATACATTGCTCTGGCGAATCCTTCCGCCATCTGACTGCGGCATGAATTCCCGATACATACGAATGCTATTTTCAACTTTAGGGACGGAGGTTTATTTTGTTGCATTTTTAGTTTTCTTTTAGTATCCGGCCAACTGTGGCCCGGTTCCAGTTCAAATAGGATGCTATCGCAATTCTCGTAAATTTTTCATCAATAAGCTTCTGAAATATTTTCCTTAGAATCTTACGATCTTGTCTTGTATATTTCATGCTTTGCAATTTTTCTAAAGTGATTTTCTCCTCGGCGAGAACCCTTTGAAAAGAATTCGCTATGCGGTCGGCAGCTCCTCTTCTTTCTCTTGCGGATCGTTTACTTAATCCGAGATTTCGTTTTTCCATTGCGAGAAATGCTGTTTCACCTCCGATAAATCCCTCGTTTACCGGAAAGTCCACTGAAATTAGTTCATGCTGATCAAGATAATGGGCGCGGGAGGGGAAGCACTTCTCCATTCGCATCCCCATGATCTTGAAATGTGATTTTCCGGCATAGAAAGCAGCACTGGAATATGTGTACAACTCTGAGGAAATACAGAATCCCTTCTTAACAGGCAGCATATGAATACAACTGATAACATTGCGCATATATATGCTTTCCCCTATCAGATATGATTGACAACGGTCTTGAAAAACATGTCCGGTAAGGCTTCTTTTTGAATTAAAGTACATTGCATATTTGGTATTCACATAATGAAGAAGCTCACTAAGAGGCGCTCCGTTTTCCCTTAGAAGAAGATGTACTTGATTTTTCAGCAGGCAATAGGCATGCAATATAAAATCATATTTATTCAAAGCACATTCAAGTGTGTTTAAATATTTCTCATTGTCCGCAGGTGAAAAGAATAGCGGATTATCCCGTTGACCGGTGCATATTACATAGTAGAAAGAGTTCGGTTTTTCCAGACGGGTTTTTCTATTCATTGATATTGCTTCCTTTACAGCGATTTTGCAACACAATAAACCTCCGTCCCTTCATTTGGATCTCCGCCCAAAGCGAACAGGTATCATATCTTTGAGCGCGGCATTGAAGAGAGAGAAGGTGTCCTGTCGATAGATCTTTTTGAGAATATCGTACAATTTCTGATGCTTTCTCTTCATTTTCGCGGGGGCTTCAAAGAAGTATTCGCTGACCACGGAGAAAAATTCCGCTTCATTGGTTCCGCCATATGGGTTGATATCGCTGCGCCCTGATCTGATACGGCCCAGTTCATCAGCCATTATTTTACGCCAGCTCTCGATCAGGCCGTGACCGGAAAGCAGAAAGGAAGGAATACCGTCAATACTGCCGTCCGCTCCGTCTATCTTATGAACAAACTCGTGTATACCTACATTGGTACCGTCATCTGCATCCTTAAATGAGGAGTACAGATATGTTCTCGAAAGGATCATCGTCGTCCCCCCGTCCACAAGGCCCATTATCCTTCCGCCCTTTCCTTGTTCATAATTCTCATTGAAACCACCCGGATAGATCAGGATCTCGTTCAACTTGGAATACTCCCAGCCGGGAAGTTTGAAGATGGGGATAATGGCTCCCGCTGCGGTCAGGACCCTGTCTTTTTCGTTGATCTCAGTATCGATGGGCGTGATATGCTTCTCTCCGAGAAATATCTTCATCAGCGCCTCAAAACGCTTCTTCTCCTTTATCGGCAAGGCATTGTAGTATTTCACTTCACTTTTAAGAATATCATTCCACTCTGATGGCATCTCACCCTTGACCAGGCGCATTCTGCGGCGCGAATTATGTGTGAAAATAAAGTACAATACAATAAAGAACAATACCGCGGATAAAAGCGCAATAGCAAATCTCGCCGGGACAAAAGGTTCACTGAATCCAAGGGTTATTATGGGAGCGGATATCAGAAAGGCCCCGAATAAAGATAATCTCGAAATGAACCAGTTATGCCCCTTGGAATACTCCATTACTTAAACCTGAGCACAGCACTTACGGGGTTATGATCGCTATTGGTGAAACCCAGATCGTGCCCCTTTATCGAGATCACCTCGATATTGGGAGAAAGTAGAAAGCCGTCAATGACGGTCACAAAATTCTCACCTTCCACATAGGGGGC
>JAIVYW010000179.1:0-4385 GCA_048635215.1 Candidatus Atribacteria bacterium | reverse complement strand
CATGACAGGGCTCGGTTCGGTGGGATCAGTATCGGTACTGGCTGTTTTTAAGTTGGTGAGCAGGCTGTCTTCTTCACCAAAGTGGGTGTCAGAAAGGCATACATATCGGATGTCTGTCATGAGTTTTCCTCCTTTTTTATTAAAGGTTACGTCTGCAGGGTGAATTCTCCGTTTACTCCATGTGAAAGATTCAAAACAGTCTTACGGAGACCGGACCACTTTTATTAACATCTCCTAACCTGGGGCTGAGCGGCGGGCCAAAGGCGCTGAATAAAAAAGGATCCGCTGTCTCCCCGTCCGCTTCATCCTTTTGGTTAGGCGAAGAAATAAGTAAAAATGTCAATATGTCACGGACCTCCCATAATTTCGTCCCACAATTTTCCCACCAAATTTTTACCTTTTCTGTGCCTCATCAGTGCGCATTAGTGCGGTGGCTCTACGCTCTCGACAGTCGCTTGCTCCCGAGCTCTCTTCAATGCTTCAATATCTACTACAATAGGCTGCCCCCATTCCACAACATCTTTGTCCATGGGTGATCCGGTTGGTGATGCTACCCTCTCAATTCGTTGCTCTATGATGGTGCCGGTATTTCTATCGATTCGGAGAACCTGTTTCACTTTATTCTCAAATATGCGTTCTCGAACCACAGACCTTCCCTCGAACCTCTCCGATTGCAAATATCGGCCACTGGGCTCTAACTCTTCCGGGTCACCTTGAGCATAGGCCAACGATATCACGCCACTATTTTCCGCATGCAAGTCAGCACTAAAGGGAAACCATTGTGCATGCTGCCCGTACCTTGCAAAGATATCACCGTTTTCATATACATCGATCGTCATTTGCAACTGCCCCACAGATGTTTTTACAAACAGTGGTGTTGTAAGCATGGGTTGTTCTCGAAAGTGTCTTTCGAACAACAGAGCATTCTGCCTTTCCTTCCCTCCGGTCGGTATGTCCGCGACTACACGATAAACATCAACAGCGGAATTTATCAGTGCTGGCGTAACTAGCAAGACCGCAGTAATCGCTACAATAACTCCTTGGGTTGTCTTGAGCCATTCTCCTAGTTTCTTCATAGCTATCCCTCCGCAATGAATTTGAACCGAAAAACAATTTCCGGGAATCAGGATAGAGATCAAATTCATTGACGCTTATGAGAATATGAAGCTCATTATCGATTCATAGAGCGATGTCCGCAACAGGATACAAAAGGCGGCGGTGCGAGCTGACATAGACCTGAAGCATGCGGCGATAAGAGGAGGCACGGATGGTGCCCGATTATCCTTTATGGGTATTCCCACTCCTAATATTTTTACCGGCGGTTATAATTTTCATTCAAAATATGAATTCGCCGTTTTAGAGGAAATGGAGGCCGCTGTAGAACTTATGATCGAGATCGCAGGTGGCGGTATTGAATAAATACTGTCGCGCCTGTATCCTGAGATTTGCTGAAAAAACCCCCGCATTATTAGGGCTCTCCAAGGACCCTGATTTTCAAAGGGACTCAAAGGAATTACTCTCAACAATAGATAATTACGATCAGGCGAAGGACTTTCACACTCATTACGGTGCCTTGATCGAAAAGTACACGGGAAGCGAAGATGTGTTCAAAGAGGAAAAGGGGCGTATGAATATCCAGGCGGAATCTATCATACCCTTCTTTGAGGATCTGATATCTTCTTCAAGTGATCCGCTCTATGATGCCGTACGAATATCAATTTCAGGCAATATACTCGATATTGCTCAGGGAGTTGAGAGGTCTGCCGATACCTTAAAGGATATGGGAAGTATATATGAGTGGACCGACTTCGAGCAATTAAAGAAAGAACTCCACAGCAAGAAAAATATCGGCATCGTCGGAGATAATTGCGGTGAGGTGATCTTTGATTCTTTGATGGAGCGTGAGCTGGTCAAGACATTTCCCGATATGAAGATCACGCATTATGTGAGGTTAAAACCCATGCTGAATGATTGTACGATGGATGACCTCGATGAATATCTGCGCACCGCGCCGGTTACATATGAGCCGCTGCTCGCGCAAACGGATGCCCTTCTTGAGGTATCGTCAAAGCATGACATTCTACTTATCAAGGGACAGGCGAATTTTGAAATGCTCTGGGATCAGCGTACAGAGGATATGTACTTCCTTCTGGTCCTCAAGTGTGAGCTTGTCGCCGGCATATTAAAGGGTAAAGTGGGACAGCCGACCCTGGCGGGAGGCGGTAATGGCGTATAAATACCTTTTCGGGCCAGTGCCTTCGCGTCGACTGGGCATCAGTTTAGGAATAGATATGGTGCCGTTCAAGACATGCAATCTTAACTGTGTTTATTGCGAATGCGGGGCCGCGGAGAAACATTCTACAGAGAGAAAAGAGTATATTCCGGCGGATGAGATCATTAATGAGCTCAAAAGTATTTTGAAGCCGCCTTTGCCTGAGTATGCTACTTTTTCGGGAGGGGGCGAACCAACATTGAATTCAGGGATCGGTAAGATAATTCGCTTTCTGAAGAAGGAATACCCCTCTTTGAAGGTAGCGTTATTGACTAACGGCCTGCTCCTTTCCGATAAAAAAGTAAGAGATGATATTGCGCTTTGCGATATAGTACTTCCCTCTGTGGACGCGGTATTTCCCGATGTCTTTCAGAAATTGAACAGGCCCGCTGCCGGATTGTCCTTAGAGAAGTATCTTGAGGGACTGAAGGCCTTCAGGCGGGAATTTTCAGGCGAAATCTGGGTCGAAGTATTTCTCGCCAAGGGTTTCAATGACGGCAAAGATCATTTACAGGCACTTGGAAAATATCTGAGAGAGCTGTCTCCGGACAGGGTGCAATTGAACACTCTGGACAGGCCCGCCGCTGAAAAAGGGATTTTGCCTTTATCAAAACAGGAATTGAGGGACGCGATGAAGATCCTTGATGTCAAAGGCATTGAGATCATTTCAAAATTCACATCCAGAAGAGAAATAGCATCCTACAGAGAGGACAAAGAGCAGCTGATAGCCGATACACTCAGACGGCGGCCCTGCACACTGGAGGACCTCGCCGCAGTAACCGGATTGAAGATACAGGAATTAAATAAATATCTCGATGTACTTGAAAAGGAAAATATGGTAAAATCAAAAATGCAGGACAGGGGAATATTTTTGATTTATAACGATAGGAATAAAAAATGATGAAGATAGCGCAATTGATCGTCGGCGATGCCTGGAGCGGTGGGCAGAATCAGGTTTATCAGCTTATCAGGAAGATGAGGGATGTCGAGCATATACTGATCACGGTTCCCGGATCTGTTTTAGGCAAAATGGTGGAGGATATGGGTGTTCCCGTTTATTATCTTGCCCCCAGAAGCGGATTTGACACAAGATATATCAAGATCATCAGAGGTATCCTCAAGGAAAGGGAGATCGATCTTGTCAATGTTCACAGATCGACAGCGCATACAAATATACTGCTGCTTAAGATGTTCTTCTACCGTAACTTCAAATTGATAGTTACGCGCAGGGTCTCCTTCAAGCAGAATATTCTTTCACGGGCAAAATATAACAGCAGATACATAGACGGACTTATTGCCGTGTCAAATGGTGTCAAGATGGTGCTCATGGAGAACTCTATACCGGAAGACAAGATAGAGGTCATATATTCCGGCGTTGACCCCAGCCGTTTCTCTTCAGGAAGTCACGGAACCCTGCGGGGAGAATTGGGCATTCCCGAGAAGGCTACCGTTTTTTGCTGCATCGCCAATTATTTCAAATGGAAGGGGCAGGATGTGCTTCTCGAAGCAGCAAAATTAGGCAAGAACCGTCTTCGTGAGGCGCATTTCGTCTTTGCAGGCCATCGTACCTCGGATGAGCCGTTCAAGGCGCGTGTCAAACAATTAGGGCTTGAAGACAGGGTGCATCTTCTCGGGTTCAGAGAGGATGTCGGAAATATCCTTTCCTCCTGTGATGTTCTTGTTTCTCCAAGCATAAGCGGCGAGGGTTTTGCCGGTGCGATCCGTGAAGCTCTTTTCATGGGATTGCCGGTTATCGCGACCCGCATCCCGGGAAATGATGAGATGGTCATGGATGGAATGACAGGATTTCTCGCAGACCCGGATTCTCCGCATTCTCTGCTTTCAAATATGCAGAAATTATACAATGCTCCGCTGCAGATCAAAGAATTGGGCCGGAACGGCAGCAAGCTTGTGCGCGAAAAATTCTCTGTGGCGAAAACCGTTGCAGATACCTACGAGTACTACAAGAAAATAGTGGTTGGAGGATAGAGGTCAATGTCAGTGAATTAAGGAGTTTGTGAAAGCAAATTTGTTATTTTTAGTGGCAATAATTTCGGCGATTGTGTATTTTCAATCAATTTCTAACCTTGTTTCTTAAATTTGCTTGATTATT
>JAIVYW010000178.1:0-4325 GCA_048635215.1 Candidatus Atribacteria bacterium | reverse complement strand
TCATCACGCGCCATTTCCTTGACGAGGTCTATAGGAAATCCGTATGTGTCATAAAGCTCGAAGAGCTCTTCGCCGCCAAGTGTATCATTGTTGGCGGAGGCCTTTTCCTTCAATTGAACATATTTGGTAAATCCCGTTTTCACAAGACGGATGAACCTCTCTTCCTCTTCCAGGATTATATTCTCGATCAATTGTGTCTTCTCGGAGATCTCAGGATAGAAATCCCCCATGCTTGCCTTGACGGTTCTCACTAATTTATACAAGAACGGCTCTTCTATGGATAATTTCCTAAGATTCGAAGCTGCGCGCCGCAGGAGTTTTCTAACCACATATCCCCTGCCGGCATTGGAAGGCAGGACACCGTCGCCTATAAGGAAGGTGAGTGCTCTGATATGGTCGGCTGCGACCCTGAAGAAAGGTTTCTTCCCTTCTTCTTGGGCATATCTTAATCCGGATATCATTTCGATCTCACGGATCAACGGAAGGAAAAGATCGGACTCAAAGTTGTTATCAGCGCCCTGAACCACCCTTACGATCCTTTCAAAGCCAAGGCCAGTATCAACGTTCTTCTTAGACAGCGGCTCGAGATTACCGGCATTATCCTTGTAATATTGGGTAAATACTATATTTCCCAATTCAAGATATTTGATAGAATCTTCAAGATCCTCAGCGGTCGGCGTGCTCTTGCCTTGCAGATCGTATATTATCTCTGTGGATGGACCGCAGGGGCCGGTTTCGCCCATTTCCCAGAAATTGGTCTTATCCAGCTTGAAAAGTCGGTCATCCCCTATGCCGATCGTATCCTTCCAGATCTGCATGGACTCGTCATCGTCCTTGTAAACGGTGATAAAAAGACGGTCAGCCGGGATCCCCAGGATCTCTGTGTAATATTTCCAGCCTAAATCGATCGCATGTTCCTTAAAATAATCCCCAAAGGAGAAATATCCCAACATTTCAAAGAATGTGTGATGATGAGGAGAAAATCCAACGGCCTCGAAATCATTATGTTTGCCGGAAACACGAATACATTTCTGTACGCTTCCCAGACGGGTATCCGGAGGAAGTTCTTCACCCGAAAAATACTTGGCGAATTGGTTCATACCTGCGTTCGTAAAGAGCAGGCCCAATTCCTTTGGGGGTATTAACGGAGCCGAATGGATGACGTTATGACCGTCCTTTTTTAACATGTTGACGAAATCATTTCTTATCTGAGAACTGGTCTTCATTTCATCTCCCTTTTCGCTATCCGACATTATATCAAAAGGGAGCTTCTTTATCAAGGTTTTCAGATATGGGGACGGTGGTTGGCATAGTTGGCATAATTTGCCTCTTTTTATCGCTATTATTGATGTTATACTCGGCACTATCCACGATTACTATATTTGATTTTATTCTAAATTATTGGGGCCAGAAGTTGAAAGTACTCTGTCTGATTATTTTCTTCTTGTCAAATATTTGGATTGATGTCTAATGTTAAGATTATCCCCTCTGAACAGCGCCACTGGAATGCGGGATGAGTATCTACAGATCAATTTCCAGGATATAACCGTTATTCGTATTTCCTGTCTGCTTGAATCCGCATGATTTGAACAACCGAAATAACCCTCAGGTTGCGGCATAAACTCCCCTATATAGGATGGAGCAGGTTGCTTTCAATCGAATATTTAACATGCAGACCTTCAATTTTTCCTCCACCTCCACGAATTCATGCGGGATGATAAGGAATGACCTCATCGAGCAACAAATACTTCTCATGTTTCTAAGGCTTACCGTTTAAGATCATCAAACCCAGAGTGATCTGAACGACATCTACTAAAATATGTATTATCCACAAAGAAAATATATCTTTGAATTTAATGTAGAGAATATTCATAATAATTGAATAACCCGCGAGGCCGAATATAACCAGCAGTACAAGCCACGGAGCGAACCAGTCATAAATGAAGATCACATGATGAAGGGAAAATGCCAAACCCGAAATAATGTGGGAAAGAAGCAGGCCGGTCTTTGCTCTAAGAGCTTCAAAAATGAATCCTCTCCAGAAATATTCCTCCAGAAACGAATTAAATACTATAATAAAAGGGCCGATTATAAGCAGGTTCCTTGCGTTTATGCCATTGCGGGATATAAGCCTGTCCTTAATGCCATCCAACTCAAAAAGGGGCTTAAATATTAAGAATGCAGCTATATATATCAGGCACAATACAAAACCGGTAAGAAGTACATAAAACCATATAGAGACAAATATTTTGGGATTGACATTGTGAAATAATGCCTTACCAAATCCCTGCTTCTGATGAAATACCCTTAATAACAACGGGATAAGAAAAATAAGCTTGTAAAGAGAGTTCACCAGGTAATTCCCGGGAAGATAGATGTGTACCGTAAGAATTATCAGTATCGGTAGAATTAACAGTGTCAGAGTAAATAGCAGATTGTAAGGTCTTGCCTTATCAGTTCGTGAATTCAAAGGTGTCCCCTATTCTGAAATCCCTGGCAATATCGGGAAATCTCCCTTTGAATCTTTCTCCAACCTCTTTTGAAGTGCAATGTGCGATCCCCAGTATTTCTAAACTCCTTAACCTTTCCAAATAACTAAAAGTATTTTCCAATTCAGGGCAATTCGGGTCCATAAGGTGAAATCCACCGATGATACCAAGGAGCTCTTGCGAAAAGTATTCTTTGACCTGCTCTATCGTATTTCTTAACCCGCTATGACAGCAACCGCACAGCAAATATACTCCTTTTTCACCCTTTATCACAAGAGAAGTGTCGTCATACAATAGATCTTCCTTTTCTCCCGATTTGTCCAGATAAAATTGGTTTTTATCAAGGGAAAAGGACCTTGTACTTATCTCACCTAAGAAATAGACATGTTCTGAAATTTGAACTATCTTTTTGGTCTCATTAAAATTAACCTCCGGCATCAAAGGCATTCCAATATACTTTGCTGGATCGTATTTCTTTGAATACTTAGCCAATTTTGCTGCGGGATGTATGAAGGGTTCCCTCTTTCCATAATTGCGAAAGAAACTTGGGAGACCGCCCGTATGATCGTAGTGGCCATGACTTATGGCAATGATATCTGTTCTTGCAAGATCAATGCCCAGCTTTTCGGCATTCTTGATAAATGCGTCAGACTGTCCAGTATCAAAAAGAATGCACTTTGCCCCATCTTCGATAAATACAGACCAGCCGTGTTCTGCTGTAAACCCCGGCACATTCCTGTCTTCAACCAATATTGTAAGTTTTAACATTCAAATAAACCCGTATCTCATGGAAGATACTGTATAAAGTTTGGAGCAGGTAACATTTATTTCCTTTTCTCATAGTATCTTGCTAACAATTTTGTAACCCACGATTTTGTCATACCAAATAATCTCGCGATTTCAGCACGCGTATATCCTCTGTTTAAAAGAAAATTTATCGCGCCCACCTTAATTTTCATCAACTCAGGAGCCTTTTTATGTTTGATAATTCTATCGAATTTGATTTTACGGTTTTTAAGATATTTGTCCAGATCTTTTGTTATAGTTACCTGCTTCTCTTCAAGATTTCTTCTTTGTACAAATCTCCCCTTCTCTCTTCCGGGATACCTTTTCTCAAAACTCAAATAATCGTCTTCGTTCCCTATTGCATCCTTATAAGTATGATATTCACCAATTTCTGAATTCATCAATTTCAGATAATGGGATTTACTTTCAATTTCTGAGAGACCTTTTATATTTAATATATGCTTTTCTTTGTTTCCTTCGTAAAACGCTGCACTTGAGTATTTGTATTCTCCCGGAACATCACAAATGGAAGCATTTACAGGATTCATGTGAATGTACTTTACGAGATGGAATAAATAGCTCTCATCCAAAACTATTATTAACTTATAGCGCCCTTGAAACACATGTCCGACAAGCCCATATTTCTTATTGAAATACAATGCGTACTTCGTATTCAGCCTTTTCATAAAATTGTGGATCGGGTGATTAGTTCTCTTAACTAATAAATGAATGTGATTTTTCATCAAGCAATATGCAAAGATCTCAATATCATGCTCTCTCATTATTTCATTAATAAACATAAAATAAACAGTTCTGTCCACTGGAGAAAAAAACAAAGGATTCTTCCGTTGTCCTCTGCATATTAAATGATAAAAGTAACCCTTTCTATCGTTTCTTGCTCTTCTTGCCATATCATATTCTACCACTTTACATTCTGCTTGTCAACTTCTGACCCCACAAATTTGGAATATTTCTAAGTGCAATACTCGCCTTTTACATCGAACATCACATCATTAACGGCGATATATATCGGTGAATTATGCCAACTAT
>JAIVYW010000177.1:0-4405 GCA_048635215.1 Candidatus Atribacteria bacterium | reverse complement strand
GTGATAGAGACATGGATCGTTTGGGCGAGAGTGTCTCACGTTTTTCCCATCGGCAGGTTCACAGCCTCAGCCGGGGCCTCAATATCGCCTCGCGTAATCCGGGTATTGCCACAGAGTCAGTCCGGCAGTTCAGGCAATGCGCTGAACTGGCTGTGAGGCTCAAAGCCGAAGCGCTGACATTCCACATCGGTACTCCCGAACCAGACGAAGAGCTCGGCTACGACGATTTCGTCATTGCGAAGAATATCGAGTTCGGCAGAGAGATGGCGGAGTTCGCCGAGAAGCACCGCTTGTACGCCGGATATGAGAATCTCGGCGGTTTTCCTTCTCCGGAGCAGATGCTTGCGATGCTCGATGATATCGACAGTTGTGATTCCAATGAGCTTCTGAATTTCTGTGAGTATTTCATGGAGAAGGATGAAAATGAAATGGTGATAAATGCCCTGGATCGTTTGAAAAAGCGCGGCATCGGAAATTGCTCATTCGCGGGAGTGGAGAGATTCGCCCTGAAGATACGGAATTCGGAATTTTTAGAAGCAGGATTATATTTATTGGAAGAACTCATATTGAATGAAGCGATCTCGCCAAAGGGATTAAGCGGATATCTTGTATCCGCGTGGCGCAAATCTCATTATACCAAGAAGGTAATAGACCTGATCGCAGAGCTTGATCTTGGCAGCGCCGACAAAAAACGGTTTGAGAAATTAAAGAATAAAAAAGAGGCTGGAGGCTATAGAGAAGTGAATAGTGAAAAGTGAACAATGTAAATAGAGGTTAGAGGCTGGAGGTTGGTGGTTGGTGCAGAAGGAGATGAATACAGGGAAATAGATGATAGGGTGATAGGTGGGTAAAGAGAAATTGACAAAGGATAAGTGACAAGGCACAAGGGATAAGTGTTGCAGGGGTACGGAATGCCGTGTCTTTCCCTTTCTTCTTGTGTCATTCAGATTGAGCGGTAGCGATTGAAGAATCCAGGCGGGAAAATGAAAAAGGGATATGTCTATATAATAGCCAATAAAAGGAATGGAACGAGTGTATAAAGAAGTGTGAAGTCTGAAGCGTGGAGTGTAAAGTAAAGAATCGAGAAAAGACAAAATACGAGAGATAAACTGGATGCCATGATCGTTCGCGGGGCGAACGAAGTGTGAAGTCTGAAGTGTGGAGTGTAAAGTAAAGAATCGAGAAAAGACAAAATACGAGAGATAAACTGGATGCCACGATCGTTCTCGCTATGAATGGAGATTGTTTGACATTCAAAGCCGATTGCGTTATATTATTAATTGATTCGTGAGGAGCTAATATGTCAAAAATAGAATTTGATCCGACAAAATGGAAGCAAGTGGAAACCCAGGCGGTTCAGCTTTTAAGCAGGGAGATATCCTCCGCGGATGAGCTTGAGAAGTTCATTGTTGACAGGTCCGCATTTTCAGATATAATCGGCGAAGAAATTGCCTGGGCATATATTAATATGACCCGTTTCACCGAGCGTACAGAGCATTCCGATAAATATGCCTTCATGCTGAAAGAGATCGTCGAGAAGGCAAAGCCCTATTCCAATAAATTTAATAAAAAGATCGTTGAAAGCGCATATTTTTCACAACTTCCCAAGGATAAATATTTCAATATCCAGCGTATATTGAAAAGAGAGATAGAATTGTTCAATGAAGAGAATCTCGCTTTGGTAACAAAGGAGGAAAAGCTTTCACAGGAATACGGTAAAGAGGTCGGCTCTGTGCTTCTGAACTATCAGGGTGAAGAGCATACGCTGCAGCAGATGAACATTTATCAGAAATCCAAAGATAGAAATGAAAGAGAGCAGGCCTGGAAAATGACTGCTGATAAACGCGTGGAGCTTTCACCCGGCTTTGACAAGCTCTTCAATGAATTGATCGAATTAAGACAGCTTCAGGCAAAGAATGCGGGTTTTCAGAATTACCGGGATTATCAGCATAAGGCTATGGGCCGTTTCGATTATTCGCCTTCAGATTGTATGGAATTTCATGAATCTGTAAAAAAGGAAGTTGTGCCGGTAGCCACAGAGCTTCTCAAGATAAGAAAGGAACATTTGGATCTCGACAAGATCAGGCCATGGGACAGAGGAGTGGATTTTCTCTCTGATAAGGTCTTGAAGCCGTTCGACAAAGGGCAAGAGCTCATTGACGGTACCATTAATATCCTAAACAGATTGAGCCCCGCACTTGGAGATATGATACTCAAGATGAAGAGTGGCGGTTATTTTGATGTGGAATCCCGAAGAGCAAAAGCTCCGGGCGGATATAATTACGGACTTCCCGTCACACGCATACCATTTATTTTTATGAACGCGGTCGGCTTGCACAGGGATCTGGTAACCATGCTTCATGAATCAGGACATGCCGTGCATACATTTTCCACGATTGATGTAAAGATAGGCGAGTACGCAAATCCTCCTTCAGAGGTTGCAGAATTTGCCGCAATGGCAATGGAACTTATGACATCCGGCCTTCTGAGTGAGTTTTACTCTGATCCCGAAGAAATCGCTCAGGCGCGCTTCAGTCATCTTGAAGGCATAGTGAATTTCCTGCCCTGGATGTCCGTAGTGGACCTTTTCCAGCAATGGGTATATACACATCCCGGCCATAGTATTGAGGAAAGAGACCGGTATTGGAATGGCATCGTTAAGGAATATTCCCTCGGTGTTGACATGAGCGGATTCGAAGAGTTCTCAACAAAATCATGGCAGACGCAGCTTCATATTTTTGAGGTGCCTTTTTATTATATTGAATATGGGATGGCGCAATTAGGCGCTTTGCAGCTTTATAAGAATTTCAAGAACGATCCGAATGACACCCTTGAGAAATACCTTGCCGCTTTGAGAATGGGTTACTCAAGGCCCATTCCCGATATTTATGAGAAGGCAGGTATTCAATTTGACTTTTCAAGAGACATGGCAGGAAGCCTGATGGAGTTCGTGAGAAATGAGATACAAACTCTTTTATAGATTCTCTCTCATTCTTCTGCTTTTTGTATTATCATGTTCCCCGGCGCAAAAACCTGAGATGTATTCCTTCTTTCTGGCGGATACCTTTTTCAGCGTCAAAACATATGAAGGAAACCTTCCGAATACGGAGCTGGAGGCGCATTTACGAAAATACGCGGATCAAATCGATCGCTTCAAAAAGGGTTCGCTGGTCTGGAAATTGAATAATGAAGGGCATCTGGACGCACCTGTCTGGTTTTGCTCGCTCATAGAACTATGTATCGAGATGAATAAAGAGACAAAAGGTGCTTTTGATATCACCTTGGGAGAACTCTCTGACCTCTGGGGCTTTCCGGGTGATGACTATCATGTCCCCGCATCGGAAGAGATCAAAGCGTTCTTGGTAAAAAAGAGAATTATTTCCGTAGAAGCCAATGAAGTGAAAAAGGAGAATTGCGTCATTGACCTGGGAGCAGTGGGCAAGGGTTTTCTTCTGGAAATAGCGCAAGAATTTCTCAAAGAGCAAGGCATAAACACATATCTGCTTAATTTCGGCGGCAATGTCAGCTGCTCGGGCAACAGAAAATACCGGGTCGGGCTTCAGGATCCCAGGGACTCCTCCGGCTCATATTACAAGGTGATAAAACTGTATAACAATGCGGTATCGACATCAGGCGACTATCAGCGGTATTTCTTTGAAAATGACAAAAGGTACTGTCATATTTTCGACCCCTTGACCGGCTATCCGGCTACTGGACATTCCAGCGTATCTGTGATCTGTAATTCCGCCGTGCTTTCGGATATTCTCTCTACCGCGTTTTTTGTAGCGGGAGAATCATTGACCGGCACATTTCCGGATGCGGAAACACATTTCAAGTAAATACCAAAGTGTTCGCAAGTTGAATATCTCCCGTCATGCAGAGCGAAGCGTGGCATCCAGTTTATTTCTCGTATCTTGTCTTTTCTCGATTTGTCACTTTTGCTTTTCACTTCTCAACCTATCATCCAAGCTAGTAAGTGAAAGAAGTGAAACACCGCCTCTATAATTGCTCCCCCAACAGAGCAAGAGATAGGTAGTGCACGAAAGGAGTACGGAAAGAGATTCAGAGAGAAATGATTAATCCCTCAGGCGTATCTTCGTATATACGAAGATACGAAGATGCCATTATTAATACCAATAATAAATTGAGCAGAATAGTGGATTTTGGTATAATATAACAATTGGAAGAGAATTCGTTTGAAATATTCCTTCGAATCCTGTAAGATTAAATAAATGGAGGCGGCAAAGATATGAACACCAAAATTAATAAAGTTGTAGGTCTGAAGAAAGCAGATTTTGATTCTTACATTGGAGAGGAATTTTTTATCCGGCCAGCTCGATTAATACCCACCTACCCGATTAAGAGTGAAATGAATCTTACTTCGGTATTTCTTTCGGCATTAAGA
>JAIVYW010000176.1:0-4425 GCA_048635215.1 Candidatus Atribacteria bacterium | reverse complement strand
ATCGAAGAATCGGTTATCTCGTCCGAATCACAGATCAAGGATGTAAATTTCGGTGTGGGAAAACTTGAAGGAGTGAAGGAATTCACGGAGCGGCTCAAAGGAGTTATGCAGAAAACAAACGATGCTTCCAAACAGATCAAGATCTCAACGATGCAGCAGAAGACAGCAGGGGATCAGCTCCTGGAGGCGATGAAGGATATCACCGGAGTCGCGAATCAGACAGCGACATCTACAAGGGAGCTTGTCTCTCTCGTTGAAAATCTTAATGCGATATCACGCTCTCTGACCGATATGGCTGATTATTTTGAGGTAGATTAAGATTGACAATTTTATTGTTCGCAGGAATCAATTTCCAATTGTGGTAATGAGGGAAAAATATGTTACAAAACAATGTTGAGTATAAAATAACATTTCAAAAGGAAGTATATGAAAAGGAGAAGGAACTGCTTCTCTTCGGTGCAAAGGATCGCTGGGGGATCCTGATCCTTTCTACGATAGTTCTCATTTTGGGAAAATTCGTATTCAAGGTATTTGTGTTCGACTGGATAATAATATTCATATCCCCGTGTATTCTATTGGTGGAAAATCTCATTCTGATATGGATGTTGAAGACCGGTAAATACCATCAGATCATTAAATATGTGCTTCCCGTCATTGACTTTACTGCCGGAATCTGGGTTATATATTTTACAGGATTTGCCCTCAGTCCGTTTATCCTGGCCCCGTTCATTTCGATCATCCATAACGGAGATGATTTCGGCCTGAAGGTCGCTTTATATGTTGCCTGTGTATATGCAGCCGTTTATGCCGGTGCTGCGCTGATCTTCAATCATTTCCCCATTCATATCAATGCTGATCACTGGTTCATCCATATCATGAGAATCGGAATTATTCTGTATATAGGAATGGTCTGCGCGGTATTGGGAGAAAAGAAGATCAATAAGCTCCGTCTCCTGAGAGAGGCGATGCATAAGGTCGAGAACGGCCGAATTGATATTGAGATAGAGGTAACCCATAAGGATGAAGCAGGTTTCCTCGCGATCAGCTTCAATAATATGATGAAGAGCCTGACGCTGGCAAAGATGCAGGCGGAAGCGATCTCTGACGATATGCTTGATGCTGAAATAATCAGCCATGAGTTCGAAGGTGATTTCGGAGTGGCTTTCCAACGCATGAAAACGACACTCTTGAAGCTTTCTCAAGTCGCGAAACATCTGGAGAATGATGATCTTTCCGCGATAAATTTGGACGACCTCTCAAGCGAAGGGACACTTTCCGGAGCGTTCAGAAGCATGGTGGAGAGATTTATTTCCCTTTCTGAATATATGAATAAGATAAAAGACGGAGACCTGAGTATTAATATTAATAAAGAGCAGGTGAAAGGCGACCTTGGCGGTGCCGTCTACAATAATATGCTGAAGACCAAGGAAGTCATTGGTGAAATGAAGGACTCTTCGATAAAACTCTCGGGCTCATCTACGGAGATCCTCGCTTCTGCGGAAGAGCTCAATACGGGTGCTACCGAATCCGCCGCATCCATTGAGGAAACCACTTCAACGGTCGAGGAATTCACCACTACATCCAGGCAGATCACGGAGAACGCGAACATAGTTTCAAGTTATGCCGAAGATACATTGACCAGCGGTCTTGAGCTTGAAGACAGGATAGACGGCCTGATCACATCAATGGTGGAGATAAAGGATTCGACGATGAGCACCACTAACAGGATCATGAAACTGGGCGAGCATTCCAAAGAGATCTCCGATATCCTTTCCATAATCGAGGAAATATCGGTTCAGACCAAACTCCTTGCCCTCAATGCTTCTATTGAAGCCGTCGGCGCGGGCGAGGCCGGCAAAAGGTTCGGCGTGGTCGCCGAAGAGATAAAGAACCTCGCGGAGTCGGTCAATGATTCGACGAAGAAGATCAAGGAGATCATCGAGACCATTAAAACATCCATTGAAGAGTCGGTTATTTCATCCGAATCTCAGATCAAGGATGTGAATTCCGGTGTGGAGAAACTCGAAGGAGTGAAGGAATTCACGGATCGGCTCAAAGGAGTTATGCAGAAAACAAATGATGCTTCCAAACAGATAAAGGTCTCAACAATGCAGCAGAAATCTGCCGGTGACCAGCTTTTGGAAGCGATGAAGGATATTGCAGGAGTCGCGAATCAGACAGCGACATCCACAAAAGAGCTTGTTTCTCTAGTTGAAAATCTTAATGCGATCTCGCTTTCTTTGGCTGATATGGCGGATTATTACAAAGTGTAATTGATGGAAGACAAATTATCCAAAACACAGCTCTTCGGATTTTTCCAACAGGAATTTGATGACCGTTCAACGGTTATAACGAATAATCTTCTTGAACTGGAGGCTGGGAAGGATAACAGCAAATTCATTAAAACTATATTAAGAGAGGTGCATGGATTGAAGGGATCCTCAAAGATGGTCGGCCTTGCTGATGTCGCCCGGCTGGTACACAAATGGGAGGATCTTTTCAAAGACATCTCTAATGACCGGGTAGCATTCAGTGATGAAATGCTCAACCTTTCGCTGCTCATAATCGATTCGATCGCTGAGGATGTCGAGAAGCAGATCTCCGAGGAATCTCCTCCGGCTTCCTATAATGACATAATCGGAGAGATCGAGAGATTGAGAAGCGGACCCGCTCCGGAAGAGAAAAAAGAGATAAAAGAGAAAGAAAAGAAAGAGGAGAAGAGCGGGAAAAAATCTGCGCCCGAAAAGCAAGCTCCAGAAGAGAAAAAGAAGAAGAAAGTAGGAAATAAAGCGAAGACAGAAGAAACGAAATCGACAACTGAGCAGAAAAGTAAGAAATCTCAGATAGCGGAAACCAATATTACCGTTCCCGTGAAGAAGATCAATTCGCTTATCGATTCCCTTGGCCAGATCATAATTAAGGATAATTTTCTGGCAAATATCGAAAAACGCCTGGTCTACCTCCAGCGGCTCCTTGACAGTAATAAGAATCAAAAAGACTTGTCTATCGATCTCAAAGAGACGATAAAAATGGTATCCCGTGAGGTTCAGAGCAATCAATACTTCACAAGAGAACTCAAACAGGATGTTCTTTCATTGAAGATGATCCCTGTTCAGAAATTGACAGCGAAATTTCCCAGAATGGTATATGAGATCTCACAGGAATTAAATAAAAGGATATCCTTTGATATAGTCGGGAACAATGCTGAGTTAGAGGCAGAGGTTTTTGAAAAATTGACCGATCCGCTGCTGCATATGATACGCAATTCTATTGATCACGGTATCGAACCCTCTGAGGAGCGTGATAAATTAGGCAAACCGCCTATCGGTATTATACATGTTTCCTTCGAACAAACCTCGGACAATATTATCATTCGCTGCCGGGATGACGGCAAGGGGCTTTCAAGGGAAAAACTCCTGAAAAAAGGCATTGAAAGTGGTGTTGTAACTGCGAAGGAGGCGAAAAACCTCACTGATAGCGATATCTTTTATTTTATCTTCACGATGGGATTTTCCACCAAGGAAAAATTGTCTGAATTGTCCGGCCGCGGGATCGGTATGAATGTTGTCAAAACCACCATCGTAGATGAATTGAAAGGCCGCATTGAGATAGACAACCGTCCCGGTGAAGGTGTAGAATTCGTTCTTTATATCCCATTGACATTGTCTATTTTGAATGTCCTGCTTTTTGAAGGCGTAGATGATCTTTTCGGTATTCCCATAGATTATATCCGAGGGATCTTTCATCGTTCGAGGATCAGGGTCAAGACCGTTAAGAAGCGCAATTATATTGAATTTGAAGGCTCTTTGATACCGTTATATTCCTTTTCTCAGGTAGTAGGCCAAGTAAGCCCGTATGATGAGGATTTCATCCTTATCGGGGAATTTAATTTTATCAAATTTGCTTTTACAGTTGAAAATATCGTGGAGAAGATTTCGGCCGTTATCAAAAAGCTCAATCCTCCAATTTCAGATAACAGTTTGTATCTCGGATCCATAATTCTGGGAAACGGCAAATTGACCCCTATTCTTGATCCCGAATATTTTTCACAGGACGCCGCGAAATTCTTAATGGACAATAAGGGTCTTCGCATCGACGACAGGGTTAGTTACCGTATCTTAGTAGTTGATGATTCGATCACTACGAGGACCATTGAAAAGAACCTTCTGGTAGAACTCGGTTATGAGGTCGACGAGGCCGCTGACGGGGCTGCCGCCCTGGAATTGGTTTTGAAAAATCATTATGACCTGATATTCTCTGATGTTCAAATGCCTGTAATGGACGGTACAGAATTTCTAATGGCTATAAGGAGAAGAAAGAAGAGTAAAACGATACCGTTCGTATTCGTATCAACCGTGGATAGTTCGATTCTCGATGTTCCAGTAAAATCATATCAATCCTTTATTAAGAAAAGGGATTTCACGG
>JAIVYW010000175.1:0-4461 GCA_048635215.1 Candidatus Atribacteria bacterium | reverse complement strand
ATACATCCTTGTCAATCAATATATCTCGGAAATGGTCCATTTCATCCTTGGGCATTGGTGTAAGCGGTAATCTGAAATTATTCTTCACCATATTAAGAAGGTATAGAGCGGTTTTTACCGGAACAGGATTTGTTCTTACGAACATTGCCTTGTGAAGTGGATAGAGTTCATTATGGAATTTCTGCGCTTGCGCAGCCTTACCCGCATTCCACAGGTCTATGACCTTCTGTACTTTCTTGGGAATAAGGTTAGCAGAAACAGATACAACGCCATGTCCGCCCACAGAAAGAAACGGAAGAAGAGTAAGGTCATCGCCGGAAAGCATCAGGAATGTGTCCTTGACCCTGTTCTTGATCTCTATTGCCTGATTCATGCTGCCGGAGGCTTCTTTGATGCCGATTATATTTTTCAATTTTGATAATTTGGCAACGGTATCGGGAGAGATATTCACGCCGGTACGGCCGGGGACATTATAGAGGATGATCGGCCAGCGGCTTTTCTTGGCGATGAACTCATAATGCTGATACAGCGAATCCTGCGGCGGTTTATTGTAATAAGGCGCCACGATGAGTGCCGCGTCCATGCCCGTTTCCTTTGCCATCATCGTCTTCTTCAGAGAGACCTTCGTATTATTCGTGCCGGTGCCCGCGAGAAGAGGGATGTGGTTCTTCAATTTCGCTACAGCGAGTCGAAACAATTTTTCCAGCTCATCATCATTTATACTTGGAGATTCCCCTGTGGTGCCGCCGATAAGCAGCGCCGTAGTATGAGATGACAGATGAAATTCCAATAACCCTTTATATGCGTCATAATCAATTTTTCCATCGTCTGTAAATGGTGTCACAAGTGCAACTGTTGTTCCCTTAAACATGAATTTCCTCCTTTTTCCTTCCCAACCTTATAGAGACCGCGATAATCAGAAGCCCGTCTATAATATATATGATCTCCCACGGTACAGAGGAGAGGATATCGACATAAGAACTTCCCGCGTCAAAGATCCCGAAAAGAGCCGCGGTCAGCATAATTAACAGCGGCTTGTTCGCGGCCATCAAAGCGACCGCTATACCTAGATATCCGTACCCTTCCGGAAAGGGGGATACGAAATGCTTGTAAACCCCGCACACCTGTTCAAAGCCGGCGAGGCCGGCGATGGCGCCGGATAAAAGCATGGTAAATATTATGTATTTCTTCACCGGAAATCCGGCGAAGATCGAAGCTTTCTTATTTTCCCCTATCGCGTCAACGGTAAAGCCGAAGACCGTCTTCCTGAAAATAAATGCCAAAGCAATAGCAAGCACAACGGCGATAATGAACCCCGAGTTAAGAGAGGTATCACTGGAAAGAAATTCCAGACGCGGCAGCAATGCGGTGCCCAGTACATTATGAGAATACGGCAGCGAACGGTCCACTCTGATCGGTGTTTCCATGATGAGATAATTAGTGAGATTCAAAGCGATATAATTCATCATTATTGTTACAATAACTTCATTGATATTCAGATAGACCTTCAGCAAAGCCGGGATCAGCGCCCAGAGCGCGCCGCCTCCGGCAGCGCATAGCATCACAATAAAAAGATGCGCGGGCCGCCAGGGAATATTTATATAATAACCCGCCATAGCGGCGCAAAGCGCGCCGATAATAAGCTGGCCTTCGACACCGATATTAAACAGCCCGGCGCGAAACGCGATCGCGCAGGCAAGGCCGGTAAACAAGAGCGGTGTCATGAATTGGAGTGAATAAGATATCGCGGAGGCGCTGCCGAGTGCCCCTTTTAAGAGATTCCCGAAAAAGGAAAAGGGGTTCTCTCCTCCCATCAGAATGAAAATAAAAACAAGAAATACAACGGATAAAACCGAGGTAAATAGAATCAGATGCCTTCTATTCACCCGATCACTTTTTCTTTACTTCAAAGCGCTTTACCATTCTTTTCAATTGTTCACCGGTGAGCACTTCCTTAATTATCAATGTTTCCGCAATATGCTCCGCAAGGTCTTTATTTTCCCTCAGAACTTTTTTGGCGCATTCGAATTGCTCTTCGATCATTCTTCTGATCTCAATATCTATTAATTCTATCGTTTTTTCGCTTATTGTCTTCTGAACGGCGATGCTTCGACCCAAAAAGATCTCATCACTATCATTGGAAGAATAGAACATCGGGCCCAGCTCTTCGCTCATTCCCCACTTTGTGACCATTTTTCTCGTGATATCTGTAGCTCTCTGCAGATCGTTCTCGGCACCTGTGGTTTTTGTATTCAGAAAAACCTCTTCGGCGGCGCGTCCGCCCAATAGCGTTGTGATACTGTCTATTAAATACTCTTTTGAATAATTATGCAGTTCCTTTTTAGGAAGATGTACCGTTGCGCCCAGCGACATTCCTCTGGGGATTATGGTAACCTTGTGGATGTCTTCGCCGTGGACCATCATAAGCCCCACGAGCGCATGTCCCGTTTCGTGATAAGCGGTGAGTTTTTTCTCTTCGGGTGAAAGTATCATGGATTTTCTCTCAAGGCCCATCAATACCTTGTCCTTTGCCTCTTCAAAATCCTCCATCTTCACGCTGTCTCTGTTCTTTTTTGCCGCCAGCAGAGCCGCCTCATTGACCAGATTGGCAAGGTCGGCGCCCGACATACCCGGAGTACCCTTTGCCAGGGTTACGAAATTAACTTTCTTGTGAAGAGGGATCTCCTTGGTGTGAACCTTCAGAATTCCCTTTCTTCCCACAACATCGGGTATCGGCACAACGATCCTTCTGTCGAATCTTCCGGGGCGCAAGAGCGCCGGATCAAGAATATCAGGCCTGTTTGTCGCGGAAATAATGATCACGCCCTCATTGGATTCAAAGCCGTCCATTTCCACAAGAAGCTGATTCAATGTCTGCTCCCTTTCATCATGGCCACCGCCCAGTCCGGCACCTCTGTGCCTGCCTACGGCATCTATCTCATCTATGAATATGATCGAAGGAGCGAGCTGCTTCGCTTTATTAAAAAGGTCACGGACCCTTGAGGCTCCGACACCCACAAAAAGTTCAACGAATTCCGAGCCGGAAACCGTTAAAAACGGTACATTCGCCTCACCCGCGACGGCCTTCGCCAGCAGGGTTTTACCCGTTCCGGGAGCTCCTATAAGAAGAACGCCCTTGGGTATCTTTCCGCCGAGCTTTGTGAATTTCTTGGGATTTTTCAGAAATTCTATTATCTCCTCCAATTCATTTTTGGCCTCAACACAGCCGGCGACATCGGTGAATTTTACCTTCACATCCTTCTGTATATTGGTTTTCACCTTTCCAAAAGATGTCGCATTGGAATTAGCTGAGTTCAATTGCTTGAATATCATGAAGATTATGACCATTGTCAAACCCAGAAAGCCGACAGTAGAAAGTATTTCAAAGAATGAGGGGCCCTTTTCCTTCACACCGATCTTTACATTCTTTTTTACGAGCTCATCTACGATCTCTTTGATCTCCATATCCGGAAGCTGCGTTCGGAATTCCCAGAATTTCTTCTGGTCGATCTCTATCTCTGTGTTAAATTTCCCATTGATGGTCTTGTTTATGAAAATGACTTCCTTGATATTGCCTTTTGCCAACTCGTGATCAAATCGTGAAAGATCGATCGGGGCGATAGAAATATTCATTCCCACTTTGACAAGTACATATGCCAAGGTCATTATAGCCACAATTATCAATATGTCTCTGAGAAAATTCTTCTTCATCGTTCCTCCGGTAAAATATTTATATTCGGCGCATCATTAAAAAGTCCCGGAACGGCGACAACAATGCCGGCCTGTTTTATAATGGGATAAACTCCCCTTAAAAAGCCATCGATCCGTTTCTTTTTAAAGATATCAGAAATCTTAGTGCCGCTCTTTTTATGGTCACCTTCGTGGATAACTTCGATATTCATGGCATCTTCAATTCCGCTGATGACCCAGCCCGCGAATGGAATACGCAAAATAACGGATCCATCACTTATCGTCATCTTCGAAAAAGAGAATTTTTCCGCAAATACTGAAGGCAGAACATATAAATGAGCATAACCTTTAAATATATAATAATTTTCAGATATTTTCAAATAACTACCACCGGGAGTAGTATTATGTTTTCTCAATTCCTCGAAAAGGGAGCGGTTGAATCGCTTATGCGGAATTCCCAGAATATCGGTGCCGAGCATTTTCAAGGCCTCGAAATATTCACCGGTGATCTCCTTCGGCAATTGCGCACCGGCCGGTTGGTCATGGGTTTTCGCATGCGAGGCCTCGAACCGTTGCGTCGCACGCTGGACAACATCGGCTACCGGCTGATTTTCGGCGTTGTACTTGCGGCGTTGATGATAAGCTCGGCGCTGATAATCCAAGCGAAGATCCCGCCCCTGTGGAACGGCATGCCTTTGATTGGTGTGGTGGGTTTCGTGATCGCGGGTGTACTCAGTCTCGGGTTTCTCTTCAGCCTCATTTCTCGTGTGT
>JAIVYW010000174.1:0-4500 GCA_048635215.1 Candidatus Atribacteria bacterium | reverse complement strand
CCGATATCGCAGTACCAGCATTACTTTGACTGGTTCCCTGTGAAGGAGATCATGTCGGTGGGCGAATTGGCAGACAGGGAAGAGGTGCACATAGTCGGAGTTCTGACGAAAGTGAAGAAGTGCTTCAATAAAAGAAAGGAAATATATCTGAAATTCATCGTTGAAGATCTCTCCGGTTCCGTAACATTGAATATTTATCACAGGAATTACAGGGAATTAAGTGATCAGCATGATATGGAGCTTAAGGAATATTTTGACCAATTGATCTATACCCCGATGATCTTCCTTGTTGGGAGAGGTCTTGTCGAAGGGGAGCGTACTTGCCGCCGTTTCTATCAGGTGGAAGAGATCTGGGGGCTTTTTGACAAGGGGGTTATGATACGCATCCCTCACGACGATTTGAAAAAGGTGACTAATAACATTGGAGCCCTTAAGAGTTTCTTTGAAAAACATCAGGGACCCCTTCCAGTGAAAGTCGAGATTGAAAATACGCCGATTTATGGTAAAATAACCATAGACTTTGAAAAGAAGTACGGACTGAAGATAAGCAAGGAGGTTTATGAAGACTTTAAAAATAATTTTCCCGATCTTAATATTACTGCTATTTAGCTGCACTATCGCGGGCAGTACAGAATTCAAGATCATCAATTCTCCCACCGCTCTTTTACTTGAAAATTCAGAATATTTTACTCAATTGCAATTTGAGGACAATGGGAATATACGTTTCGAAGCAGAGATCGGTGCCTTCAATTGGATCGAAATAGGCATATCGATGCTCCTTGAGAATATCATCGGCAGTGATTCTGTGAATGTGGGCATTCCTGTGCCATATGTCGCTGTAAAATTGCTGACCCCTTCAATGGGCGCTCCGTTTTACATGAAGATAGGATGGGACGGAAAGGATATTCTACCTCAATATCCCGCCTCGCTGAGCACCAGCCGCCGCGGGTTGTTCTTATCCGCAACCTGGCATTTTCAGGACGATAAGAAAGAGTATGGAACTATCACAACCGGATTTCACAGTCCATTCATAGAGGAGAATTATATAGGGATTTACCTTTCCGCAAATCTTTATATGACAAAACTTCTCACATTATATTTTGTTTTAGATGATGCTGCCGGATTTTTTATATCAGACATAGAACCATTTAATTGGACGGATTTTGTTCAGGGCGGCCCCGGAATAAAGCTGAATATGAATAGAAACTGGGGTCTGGGCCTGCAGTTTCTCTTTGACGGCAGAGGCAACTTCTACCGTTACTTTTTTGTTCACTTTACCAGATGGTTATAGGGAGAAGATAATATGAGCTTTAAGGAATTGCCATTTGAAAAACCTTTGAAAGAGATACGGGAGAAGATCAATGCGCTTCAAAATTCTACTGATTCCAACTCGCCTGCCACAAAGGCGAAGATCACCCGATTGGAAAAAAAGTTAAAAATCCAGTTTGAAAATATCTATAAAAAATTAGCCCCATCCGATGTGGTTAAAATAGCCCGTCATCCGGATCGTCCGTATACCATGGATTATATTAGAAATATTGGTGATGATTTTATAGAATTGCACGGTGACCGGCGATTCAAAGATGACCCTGCAATGGTAGGTGGTTTTATTACCATCGGTCCGCATAAGCTGATGATCATCGGACAGGAAAAGGGAAGGGACATTGATGAAAAGCTTTACCGCAATTTCGGCAGCGCCAATCCCGAAGGTTACAGGAAGGCAATTCGGCTGATGAAAATAGCTGAGAAATTCAACCTTCCGATCCTGACCTTTATAGACACGCAAGGCGCGTATCCGGGAATCGGTGCCGAGGAGAGAGGCCAGGCGGAAGCCATTGCCTACAATCTCAGGGAGATGTTTAAGCTTAAAACTAGAACGATGTCTATCGTATTGGGCGAAGGCGGTTCCGGCGGTGCCCTGGGAATCGGTGTTACGGATAAAATATTCATGCTGCAATACGCCACTTATTCAGTTATCTCTCCCGAAGGCTGCGCCTCAATTCTCTTTCGGGATGTGAAAAAAGCGGATATTTCAGCAAAAGCCCTCAAACAAACATCCTCGGACCTTTTGGGATTCGGTATAATCGATGGTATCATTCCAGAGCCGCCGGGCGGTGCCCACAATGATCCGAGTGAGATATACTCCACCCTAAAAAGTGTGATCATCGATGAATTTAACAAGTTAAAGAAACGCTCTGTAAATGTTCTGATGAAAAAGAGGCTCAATAAATACAGGAGTATCGGCGTTTACTCTGAGTGATCCCTTCGGAGGTAAATTTGAAAGAAAAGAAAATCGCTGTTTTGACTAGCGGGGGAGATTCTCCCGGAATGAATGCTGCAATAAGGTCGATCGTCCGCGTAGGCATTGCTAACGGCTTGAAGGTCTATGGTGTGCGCTGCGGATATAAGGGTCTCTTCGAAGGGGATTACTACCGTCTTTACTCAAAGGATGTGGCCGACAAGATCATGTTGGGCGGCACCTTTTTGGAAACATCCCGCTTCCCCGGTCTGCATGAGGATGATATTCAGGCAGAGGTCGCCAGAAAGGTCAAGGAATTCGGATTTGGAGCGGTCTTTGTTATCGGGGGAAACGGTTCTTTGAGAGGCGCTCATGCTCTCTCTGCTCATGGTATGTCATCTATTGTACTCCCCGGCTCTATAGATAATGATATTGCCGGAACCGAGATCTCCATAGGCGTGGATACCGCCTTGAATACAATATTATTCGCAGTTGACCGGATCAAAGATACTGCTTCCTCACATGAGAGGACATTCATTGTCGAGGTCATGGGCCGGCATTCCGGCTGGCTCGCCCTGATGGGGGCTATTGCCACAGGTGCGGATGAGGCCATAATCCCGGAATGTACATTTGACCTGGACGCTCTTGTCAAGAAGATCGAAAAACGCCGTGAAGACGGCAAGAAGAACACGATCATTCTGGTTGCCGAAGGCGCGATGAGCGGGACTGTTTTGATGGAAAAACTACAGGGCAAGATACCTTATGAAGTACGCTTGACCATTCTTGGGCATATTCAGCGCGGTGGTTCTCCCACTGCGTATGACAGGATACTTGCTTCGCGTTTGGGGCGTTATGCGGTTGAGCAATATATGATGGGAAACAGAAATATCCTCGTTGGTTTTTCGGGGATCGCCCAGACGGTACTGCCTTTAGAAAGGGTGGTGAATATGGTCAAGCCCGCATCGACGGAGGACTTAAAGACGGTAAGGTATCTGTCCTTATGAAATATCAGATCCTGAAAGCCGGTCTTGAGGATATCCGTCACCTTCTCAGAGACAGGATCAAGGTAGATGAGGAGGTTGTGGATTATATGTCCTTGAAGGCGGTCGCATTCCCTATATGGGTCAAATGTGTCCCAACTCCGATCGCCCTGATCCTCAAGCAGGAAATGCTGTCGATCGGTGCCGATGCTGCCATTCCTTCTACTTCCGTATCGAAAAGAAATGAATGTGAGGATATCCTTCTTCTGGGCAGCCTGCATCACTATAAGAAATTGAACAATAAACTCAAATGGCAGGTCATGGGACTTTCTGACCTGGGAGAACAGATCTTAAGCTCATCCGAGCATTTTGCGGCGGCATATTACCGGAAGACAGATATTATGGGTGTATTAAACCTTACCCCTGATTCATTTTATGACGGCGGTGAGAGCACTTCCGTCGAAAAGATGAAGGAGAAGGTATTAGAAATAGAGAAATCTGCTGATATTATTGATATTGGCGCCGAATCTTCGCGGCCGGGTTCAGCACCCGTTTCCGCTCAGGATCAGATCGCCCGCCTGACGCCGTTCTTTGAGATCAAGAAACGATTTGAGATACCCGTATCCTTGGATACGCGCGATCATGAAGTATTCCGCCATTTTAAGGACCGTATTGATATTCTGAATGATATTTCCGGTGTTTCGGATCCCGCTACCGCTGAACTTCTTGGTGAAACGGAACACGATGTCGTGATCATGCATATGAAGGGCACACCCGAGGATATGCAGGATAAGCCGGAATATGATGATGTTATCGATGAGATCTTGAATTATTTTGAACAGAAGCTGCTTTTTTTCGAGAAATTGAATGTGAGAGCATCGCGTATTATTCTGGATCCGGGTATCGGCTTCGGAAAGAAGTATGAGGATAATATCAGAATTTTGAAGCAGATCGATGCCTTCAAACAATTCGGCAGCCGCATTATGATAGGGCATTCAAATAAATCATTTATGAAGGATATTTACAAAGAGAAATACGAAGAGAAAAGGGAGTTAGGCACACTTGGCATTGCCGCATATCTATTCATGAAAAAGATCGATATAATAAGGGTTCATGACACTTTCTCCGTCAGAAGTATTTTTCAGGCGCTGAATGCCCTGGACAAGTGATCCAGTAGTACGATGTACGAGGTGCGAAGTACGAAGTGGAAAAGGAAACACATCCGTAACCGGAAAATCAATATTTCGCATTCATCATTAACTTACCAGTAACAAATGTAGA
>JAIVYW010000173.1:0-4408 GCA_048635215.1 Candidatus Atribacteria bacterium | reverse complement strand
AAGCACTTCTGCGCTTCCCGATTGTAATGAGATATGCAAATGTGGACAGATCGAGTTTTTCCGGGCGATCAGAAGAAGCAATTCTTCCTCTATCAGATCCGGATTGAGCGAAGACAGCCGGAAGCGCATTCCTTTCATTGCGGAAAGTTCTGAAACCAGCTCTGTGAACGATCCGCCCCACTCCTTGCCCCAAAGTGCGGTATTAATGCCCGTGAGCACTATCTCATTTTTGCCAGCCGCTTTCAACGAATTGATCTCTTCAAAAATTGCGGCTTTCGATTTTGAAACGGAGGGGCCGCGCAATTTGGTAATGATGCAATAAGCGCAGCTCAGGTCACAGCCGTCCTGTATTGAAAGAAATGCCCTGCTCTGAGACTTGAAATGCTCTAATTTCCTGTCATTGATCCCGGAAAGATCTGTAACGCTGTCTATATAATTCGAAAGATCGAATTTTTCACTGTTTATTAATATTTTATCTGCGCCAATGCTTTTGAATTTCTCGGGGGAGTTCTCCGCCGCGCAGCCGACAACGGCAATGCGAGCTTCGGGAAAGCGTTTCTTTAAACGCCTCAAAGCATCCCGCGATTTGTATTCAGCTTTATTTGTAACAGCGCAGGAATGAAGAATTATCAATTCGGGAGCATCGGGATCAAAAACATCCCCGGCATTTTCCAGGGCTTCTCTGAGTAATTCGCTTTCGCTCGTATTCTGTTTACAGCCCAAAGTTCTAATATAAAATTTCATTTTCCGATACAAAAATTATCAAAGATGTACCCCTGCAGATCGAAGCTCTTACCGGAACCCGTAAGTTCTTCAAGAAGCTCCAGTATCTCATCGAGAATGTAGCTCGAAATATCCGTTTCTTTGATAACATCCTTTCCCAGAATCTCAGCATTGCGCTCTGAGACCTGACGGAGTATCCATCTCTGCCTAGAGGAAAATATCATATTCTCCGGGGCATGGGAGATCATTGTATCCAATTTCTCTTTGATATGCCCTAAGATGTCATCAAGGCCGTCCTCATTTGTAATACTGCCCTCGAATGCGGTTAATGCTCCTGAGCTTTCTGCGACTTTCTCATGCCCGTCGATCTTGCCTTTGTCCGTTTTATTGAAAAAGACCAGGACCTGCTTTTTTCTTTCCGAAAGCAGTCGGGCGATCTCCATATCTTCACTGTCGGGCGGCATGGAAAGGTCCATGATGAAGATAATAAGGTGAGCATCGTTCATAAGCTCATCCACCTTCTTAATACCGAGTTTTTCAATATGGTCTTCTGTTTTTCTTATCCCGGCAGTATCATAGAGACATACATCATAACCGCCGATGCTTACTTCCTCTTTTAAGATGTCCCTTGTGGTCCCGGCATATTCCGTGACGATAGACCTTTCTTTTTTCAACACCATGTTCAAAAGTGATGATTTGCCCACATTCGGTTTACCCACAATGGCAATATGAAATCCTGCAGTTAGGATGGCGCCCAAGTGAAAACTATCCACAAGCTCCTTTAATTCCCCTGCCAGCTTATTCAGAGATTCCATTCCCTGCGCTAGGATATCCGGGGAGATCGAATCACTGTCTGAGAAGTCGATCGAGGCCTCAAAGAGCGCTTTGATCTTTGCGTATTTATCTTGAAGGCCGGTAAATCTTTCGGTCAAACTCCCATTGAGGTGTTTATTCAGATAAGGAACCACATTTCGTGTGCGGCTCGTGATCAATGCATTGACGGCTTCCGCCTCGATCAGGTCCATCTTGCCGTTTCTTATTGCTCTCAATGTAAATTCACCGGGTAGAGCTGGTCTGATGCCTGAATTCTCCAATGCGTTGATTATTCCGCCTTGAACCCCTATTCCGCCGTGACAGAATATCTCCAGAAGGTCCTCGCCTGTATATGTTTCCGGGCCTTTGTAATAGCAATAATTCACGCGGTCAAATTTGCTGGAATTGATTATAAAATGCGATGTGTACATCCTGCGGGATTTTACGGATGAATTTTGCAGATGCTCCCTAAGGATCCTTTTACATGATGGGCCGCTGAGCCTGATTACCGATATCGCACCCGAACCCAATGGGGAAGAAATGGCGCATATGGTATTATCATTTTTCATTCTGCCTGTAGATCACCAATGTCTGTATAATGGAAAGTATATTATTAGTAAGCCAGTACAGCACCAGGGCGGAGGGCATATTCCAGAAGAAGATCAAAAAGACGAATGGAAGGAACTTCATATACTTCGCGCTATCGCTCTGAGAATGCTGCGTGCCCTGTATCTCCTGCTGCAGATACATCGCCACTCCCATTAAAATAGGCAGGATGTTTATGGGCATCCCAAAGATAGTTGCAATGGTATCCGGCCTTGCGAGGTCCTTGATCCAGAAAATAAAGTTTGCGCCGCGTAGCTCGATAGAAACGCTGAACGCCGAGTATATCGCCCAGAAAAATGGAAGCTGCACCAGAACAGGCAGGCATCCACCCATCGGGTTGACCTTGAATATCTTATATAGTTTCATTGTCTCTTCATTCAACTTCTTGGGGTCATCTTTGTACTGCGCCTGTAATTTCTTCAATTCCGGCTGGATCTTCGACATCTTCTTCATTGACTTAATGGAAGCTGTGGAAAGCGGGAAGAGAAGCAATTTTATCATAAGGGTAATTATTATTATTGCCAGGCCATAATTTGGAATGACACCGTATATGGTCTTTAAAAGAAAAATGATCAATTTAGTGAGAAATCCAAACAATCCCATGGATACCAATTTATTGAGCTCGCCGCCATGGTCTTTCAAAACTGCAGTGGATTTCGGCCCTATATAGGTCTTAAGCGTAAAGGATGTGCTTTCCTGCGGCAGGATGCTCCGTGCGTCATATGCCGCTGAAACCCAGAAGTCGCCGGATCGGGATTTAAATATTTCTCCCTTCGTGATCTCCGGAGAATTAAAGAACACAACAGCAAAATATAAAGAATTGTAGCCCATCCAATGGAAATCGGTATATGCCAGTCCAAGCTTCTTTCCCAGGGCCTTGTTCTTAACCTTATCTTCAGCATAAACAACTGCTCCGGAATACCGTTTCCCCATAGTTTTTGACAAGCCGGGGCTCCAGATCTTGGGTCCCCATTGAATTTGAACCTCGTCGGTCTCATACTCTTCATCGCCGTCGTTGCTGAGTGTAAGCTCCACTTCAAGAAAATATGTACCGGGCTGAAATATATACTCCTTTGAGATCGAAATATCTCCCACTTTCGAGGAGAACTTCATTCCCCGATCCGTTTCCTCTACATCGTAGAGAAGTTGATTTATATCTTTTATACCCGAGCCCTCTATCTCGGCGGGGTAAGTAGCTGCCAACGGAGGAAGAAGATTGTAATGTTCTCCACCCTCAGAACTTTCATACCCTTTGAGCAGATATTCAATTATTTTACCGCCGTTGGGGTCGAAAGTGATGCTGACTTTATCATTCTCAAAAGTAGGAAATACATCGGATGCGACATTTTCGATCGCGGTCTCGGCAATGGCGAAAACGAAAACGAAAAGCATTAAGAACATTATTACGGATCTATTCATATACGACTCCTAATTACTTCAAGGGATCATAGCCGCCCTTGGAAAAGGGATGGCAGCTGAAAAATCTCTTTGCGGAAAGGCCAAAAGCTTTGAAAAAACTATATTTTATAAACGCCTGTCTTGCGTATTCTGAACAAGTTGGCGAGTATCTGCATGTGGGGGGAATGGCGGGAGATAAAAATTTTTGATAAAGCCTGATCAGGAATAAAACCAAACCCTTTAGGACTTTCTCTATTGTTTTAAACATCGCGCGCGCCTCAGTATAAATGCGAAATCTTCATTTATCTTTGAATAGGATAGCTTCTTTATGCCGGGTTTAACCCCAACCACAAAAGAATTATTTAATAGTTGATAGATATTGACCCGGAAAATGTTTCTGATCTGATTTTTGAAATGATTCCTGTCAACGGAATTCCGGCCTTTCTTGGTGACGATAAAGCCTATTTTCGGGCATTGCATATTCTTAGCAATGTAGATATATAGATACTTCCCGGAAAACTTCTTTCCCCGGGAAAAGATAATATTGAATTCGGATTTAAGCCGAACCCTGTTGTTGCGATGGAAGTGAAAACCATCAGGCAACGGCTAACCTTTTTCTTCCTTTTGCTCTTCTGTTAGCAAGGATCTTTCTACCGTTTCTCGTCTTCATTCTTTTTCTGAAGCCATGAACTTTTTTTCTTCGCCGATTATGTGGCTGAAATGTTCTTTTCATTATTTCCTCCGAAATATCGTCAATAATTCGAGATTTTATCATAAATTACTGGCTATGTCAACCTTATTGGGGCCGGTGGTGGACAAAGTGGACATTAATTTATGATAAAATCTCGAATTATTGACGATATTTCGG
>JAIVYW010000172.1:0-4539 GCA_048635215.1 Candidatus Atribacteria bacterium | reverse complement strand
CTTTGTCGTGGAGAGCTTTAATGAGGCCGAAGTTATACTGAAGAAGAACGAAGAATATTTCATAGAGTTCGATAATTTTGACCGAGTGATAATTAAGGTCGTCCACGATGAAAAGATCACTCAGGCAAAATTCCTGGAAGGGAAATTAGACATATATGTCCCATCCTCGAAATTTGTTTCTCTAATGAATAATAAGAAGATCGAAGTTGATGGAAGTGTGTACTCCCTGCCGCAGCTGGATGTGAGATATCTTGGAATAAATATTCCAGCCAGGCCCGAATTGACCGTGAAGGAAATTCGCCATGCCATCGGCCACGCAATTAATCGCCGGGAATTAATGGAAGAGACCAGCGGCAATATGTCGATCGTTGCCAATGGCGTTCTTCCTCCGGGTGTCCTGGGCCATCAGGAAAATGAGGACTATTGCCATTTTGATCCGGAGAGATCCAGAGAATTACTTCTGAAGGCCGGATTAAAGAACGGAATAAAGATGCCTCTGATACTCTCCTTTTCTGATTCGGATAGCGAAACAAAAAAAGCGGGATTGATAAAAAAGTATCTTGATGCGGTAAATATTCATGTTGAATTGAACCCGCTTCCATGGCATGATTTCATCGAAGCGTGTAAAGTCGGTAAGGTGCAATTATTTCTTCTGGGGTGGATCGCTGATAACGGTGACCCCGATAATTTCTATTATCCTCTATTTCATTCCAGGAATATCGGTATCTCCGGAAATTATTTCGGATTCAAGGATGAGAAGGTTGATTCAATGCTTGATTCGGCGATGTCCGTGATCAACAAGGTCAATCGAGCCGAGATCTATCAGAAGGTCGAAAACCAGATCATTGAAGATATGCCTGCGGTATTCCTTACACACTCTCTGCATTATACGATCACAAATAAGAACCTCAGAGGGTTCAAACCCCATCCGCTTGATCTTCTGAATATAGTTAATTGGTGGAAGGCCTGATCTTAGGCTGTTCCGTCAGCAGCTGATTTGCAGTTACTCTCAATTGCATTATGGTCTCAACAGCGGTCCTTATATTTTCTTCCGTCACCTTATCCCACTGGGTATCCTGTATCCTTTTTATATTGTCCCTTGTATTTATCTGTAGGGTGATCAGGTCATTTCTGAAGTCAATGTTCTGATCGCTTTCGGCTATCAGAACTTTCCCGGTCGATGCCCAGATCTTTACATTTTTAATAAGATCCTTTTTCTGGATATTAAGCGAAATCGGGTGAAGTGTCAACATCTTATTTACCCTGCCGAAGGAAAAGTCATATGAGAATTTATACTCATCGAAATACTCCTTTTCCCTGCCAAGATCCCTATAGACGGCTGCCAGAAGCATTCTCGTATTTATGAAATACGGATTCAAGTGTTTGCTCTTTTCAAGTTCCACACGGGATTGCTCCAAAAACTCCATTTTTTCTTTCTCGGTTTTCCCGGTCCTGAAGAATTTCTTGAGGACCACCCCCTTATTGTAGTGCAACTGTGTATAATTGGGCGCGATCGCTTCCAATGCAAGATAGGTCTCCATCGCCTCGGTAAATTTGGCCAGATCATATTGGGCGCTTGCTTTCTTATAGGCGCAATCATAAGTATAAGGATCAATGATCAAGCCAAGATCATAGTAAACAACGGTCTTGGCGCTGTACATCTTGAGGAGGTTATCTGTAAAGCGTTCAAAATACGGCTTGATGCTTCGTATATCTTCAGGGGAGGCCTTACCGCTTCTAAAGGTATCTGTGACCTTCTTGCGGATTTCCTGGAAGCCGGAGTTCTCTGCTTCTACCGCAAAGAATATCCATTCCAATATCGGAGATATCCGCTGACGCAAACGGCGCAGCTTCCCATCCTCCAGTGGAAGGTTGAAAGCGGAATTTAATTCTCTTATCATGCGGCTGCGGGAGTCATATGAAGTCAGCTCTCCTTTGATGAATTTCT
This sequence comes from Candidatus Atribacteria bacterium, assembly GCA_048635215.1. Taxonomy (GTDB): domain Bacteria; phylum AUK180; class AUK180; order AUK180; family AUK180; genus JAGLWT01. Next base: position 2,591 of record JAIVYW010000172.1, on the reverse strand, counting down.
CCAATGACCTCAAAGCTGTAAGGTACAGGATGCGGTTATTCTTGTCCTTTTCACCTGCTGCGAGCTTATTGAATACTGATTTTATGAGATCCGTTTCCTTCTTTTTCAGCGAAATTCCACGGATCTTATACCAGTAAAGATCGGCCTTGTACATTAATTCCATCAATTTCTGCAGTTTTGCGGGATCATTTTCGAAGCTGTCGAAGTTTCTGATGGTCCTACCCTTTTCCCTTCCGACATCTACTCGGAGAGTATCGGTGATCATACCTTGCCTTATATAGTAATCCCTGAGGTAGAATTTATCTGCCGTACGGATCCACGGGATAATACCTAATGCAAAGATCAGAAGAACGATCGTCATGGGAAGGAATGGTTTTTTAATTAATTCCGGGTTTTTCTCCGTTTGTTGTCTTATCATTCCATTGAAGAGTCCGAGGTAGATATAGAAATAAACCACCGTCGAGGTGAAGCGCATGGAAACAGACCAGAAGGAATGGATCAGTACAGCGATCAATCCGCTGCCCACTGCCATTGCGAAAAAGAAGTCTTCCCGGTTAGGAGGGTTCAAAAGGTATTTGATATTACCCTTTATCAGCAAAATAGCGATGAAGCCAAACAATATCAATCCGATGAACCCGGTATTAGCCGCGATCTGAAGATACTCGCTATGTGTGTTTATTGTATTGTTTGAAACGGATTTCAAAGAGTAATCCTGTGGGCGGTTCTCAGGGAAATTCAATTGATAAGACCCGACTCCGTAGCCTGCGATCGGCCTTTTCTTTATCATTTTCAGCGCGCCTTCCCAGATCGTAAAACGGACCTGAACGGTAGTGGAGGAGAATCGAACCTCCTTGATACGGAGTTTGATCTCAGGAGGAAGAATGAAAATAGTAAGGATCAGTATTCCGACCACGCTTCCCACAGCTATGAGCATCAGCTTTTTCCCGGGGAGTTTAACGATACCCTTTTTGGACAGATAATACGCTGCCCAGATCACCAGATAAAAGAGCATGGGGAGAAAACCCAGCCACGCGCCTCTGGATAGTGTCATGATCAGAGAGTAAACTCCAAGTATTGACATTGTGAGCAGGTAAACAGAAAGATACGCTCTCTTGAGCATGTTAAAAAGGAAGATATTAAATCCGAAGTAGAGAAATATCAATCCGAATATGAGCGTCTTATTGAGTGTGCTGTTGAATCCGGCTGTAGACCTTGTTGCGATCTTGTAAATGAGAAAAGCGTAAATAGAGAAGAAGATGAGCATCGTTACAAAGGAAAGAAAATATTTCATCGGTGAGACATCTTCGTCCACATCGAACGGCCGGATCAATTCGAGAACAAGGTTTGCGAGGACTATCGGCAACAGAAAGAGCAGGAAATTTGCGTAAAAAATGGAATTTCCGAAGGTTGACAGTATCCTCCTTGATGATGATGCGTTCTCCCATTGAAAAATGTCCAAGCCCAGTTTCTGCATGATGCCGTATGAGATCAATACGCCAGCAAGAGTGATCATGAAATAATTGAAGAGCTTTCTGAATTGTGCTGAAGATGCCAGCTCGGAAACTCCGAGAAAGATCATGACATAAGAGGTAGCCTTGAAAAGTTGATGATAACTTTCTGCGGGAAAATTTGATATGAAGAGTCCGTTGAAGATCAGATATGCCCAGTATGCCAGGACGGCGATTTCAAGGTAAATGAATGAATGGCCCTTTTTCTTGATGATCGTCCTCAGGGCAAAAAGCAAGAAAATGCAGATGGAAAGTCCCAAGGCCCAGGATGTTTTCAGGACAGATGAGTCAACGGTCTGTCTGGAGAGCAGTACTGCTACCAGAAAAGAAAGAAGCAGTATCGTACCTGTTTGCGCCCAATAAAGTATTTTTTCTACGGATTTTGAATTCATAGTTAATTATAGTAAAAATACAGTTATTTTCAAGAAAAACTTGATTTTCCGTGAGATTACACTTAAAATATATGAGAGAGGTGGTTTATGAAGAAGAGATTTTTCCTTTCCCTGGCTCTTGTGAGCCTGCTTGTTTTTACTGGATGTTATTCGCTTTCCACATATCAGAATGCTGATACGGTCAGAGAAGGTAAATTTGCCGGCGGTATAGGTGTTGGAGTCACTCAGCTCGCGGACTCTGATCCTGATACTACTGTGGATGAAATAGTAAATGAATTTCTGGCAGATAGTCAAATAGTCGAGTTCTTTTTAAGATACGGCTTAACAGAAAATATGGATATGGGGGTTAAACTCTCATCCCTTCACCTTTCACTGGATTGGAAATGGAGAGTTCTCGATCTCGGTATTTTTAAGATCGCCACGGATTTCGGCGGGGTCTACACCAATCTTTTCAGCATTCTAACCGGTTGGGCGCTTTTCGGAAATGTCATCTTCGATATTAGCCCGGTAGACTCAATATCGATTTATTTTGGCCCGAAATATCAATACACTTCCTTAGGATTTGGCGACCAGTCATTTCTTGATCAGCATTATTACGGTGTCTTTATCGGCTTCAGATTTCAGTTGGGCGCGATCGCGTTCATGCCGGAAGTAGCATTCTATAAGCTCGCATTGAGCGCCGAGGATATCA
>JAIVYW010000171.1:0-4541 GCA_048635215.1 Candidatus Atribacteria bacterium | reverse complement strand
ATCGATCTTTATGCTTCTTTTAAGGTTCAAAAGCGATATCAGATATCTGTAAAGGCCGAGCTTGTCACCTTTTTCTTCATACTTCTGCATGATCTTCGCCATGCCGATATTGGATGAATACGCCAGAATGTCAGCGATGTCCAATGTTTTGAATTTCTCAGAATCTTCTATCACCCTGGTCTTTCTCCCCGTGGGGATCTTATATTTTCCTTTTTCACAGTAATATTTATCGGATGGCTTCAGGAACTTTCTGCCCGAGGCATCGGTGTAGTCCATCAGATAGCCGACGACCAGGGGTTTCATTACCGACCCTACTTCCAGCAAAGATGAAACTCCGGTGTTCTGAAAAAGCGAAATGGAATATGAGGAATAATTATTGGGGTCGAAACTCGGGTAGTTCACAAAAGCACGGATCTTTCCCGTTTCGGTCTCAATGACCACGGCACAGCCGGAAACCGCATCGTATTTCTTTACCGCGTCACCAAGGAATCTGTAACTCAAGTCCTGCAGGACCGTATCAATGGTCAACTTGACCTCTTCCCCATTCTGCGGCTCCTCAACCCATTTTACCTTTCCCCATCTGCCGCCGACAGCGGAGATAACGGAATTTTTGAAATATATGCCTTCACGGCCTTTCAAACTTTCATTGTACGCTCTTTCAAGGCCGTATGGAGGATTCCCTTTCTGGTCAATATATCCCAGTATCGGGCCGAATCGTTTTCCAAAGGGATAAAACCTCCGGTAGTTCTTCTTTGAATATATCTTTCCCCTCAAGTCCTGTATTTCAACATCGCCTTCTGCAAGATTGCGGATTATTTCTTCATGAATATCAAGGTCCAGCTCGCCGTTCATGAACTCAAAGGTGCGGTGTTTTCGGGCATATTCTCCGCAGCGGTAATTGAAATCCCTTATCAGGCTGCGCTTGAAGCCGCGCTGGACAAGAACCCTTGAAATAGCTCTTCTTATATATTCCACTTCTTCCTGAGATGATCTCGCTGTATAAAAATATGATGAAAAAAGAGCAACAGAGGTCGCGATGATCCGGCCTTCGGAATCCAGGATATCTCCACGGGGCGCCAATTGTATTTCGGTATACGGGCTTCGTTTTTTGCTCTTATTCGCAATTAATCTTACATAAGAGAACATTATATAGCCCCAGAAGAGCGCGATAAGGCCTATGATTATACTCAATCTTAATTTATTCAACTACCAGCCTCACATCCTTGTGTATCCCTGAGTAATCAAATCCCAGTTTCTCACGGGCGGCCTTTTCAACATATTTATAGTCATAGAGTACATAATATTCCAAAAGCAGCTTGCGGTGAAAATCTTTTAATTGCTCCAATTGATTTTCCTTCACCGAGATCGTGTAATAATTGATCCGGCTGTTGATCTGAAAATTTATATATGTGAACATGAGGACAAATATGATAATGAGCCCCCCGAACAATCGCCTTTTTTTGTTCATATGATGATCCCCGCGCGCAATTTGGCTGAACGGGAGGCCCTGTTTTTCTGCACTTCCTCCCACGCGGGCTTAACTACCCTTTTATTTATGATCTTTATCCTGTTGGCGTCCCTCATCTCCCGGAAACTCTGCTTGATCCTTCTGTCCTCACCCGAATGGTATGAGATGAAGATAAACAGCGCATCGGGCCGGGGGAATATATTCATTTTACTTAAAAAGGTCTCCAGGTGATTGAACTCCTGATTGACCTCAATGCGAAGGGCCTGAAAAAATAAGGTGAGAGGGTGATTACCCCTGACCTTCCCATGAGATGGAAAAAGTGAAAGCAGGTCCGACACCGTAGAGAAGGGTGTTTCTTTCCGTGTTTTTATGATCTTCTCGATGAAATATCCCGGGCGATAGATATCCGCATTATCCATCAGCATGGTCTCGAGTTGAATGGGAGTATATTCATTTAATATATCCGCGGCGGTAGGGCCGGAAGTATGTGAATATCTCATATCAAGGGGTTCTTCCGGCTTGGTAAATGTAAATCCGCGCTTTGAGTCCTTATAATGGAACATGCTGACACCCAGGTCCAGAAGGAATACACCGGAATCAGATGCTGGATACTTATCCACATTCTCATAGGAATCATTGATCACATCGACATCATCTCCGATCCTTTTTAAAGCGGCCTCGATGATCAGTGAATCCCGGTCGAATCCGGAAAATGTCCAGCCTTCAAGCTCATCTTTAAGAAAACGCATATGACCGCCTTCGCCCAATGTACAGTCACAGAAACTCTTTATGGCGGCGTGATCCCGTATGAGCTGAAGTATCTCTTCCTTTAGGACCGGGATATGGGTTACCATCATATGTCGTACTTCTCATTGATAGAGTTCAGAATATCCGTGATATTCTCCATATCACCGGTGAACTCCTTTTCCATCATCTGCTTGTAATCCTCGGGTATCCAGAGCTTCAGAAAATCTCCCTCGCCTGTGATGACAACTTCCTTGGCAAAACCAAATTTTGCTACGAGGCCGGACGGGATGCGGATCCGCCCCTGACCGTCGGCCTGGACCTCGAAAGAGTTGCCAAAGAAAAAGGTGAAGATCTGCTGTGCCTTGACATCAAAGAACTTAAGTGACTCCAGTTTCGATTCGATGGTATTGGAAAAATCCTTGGGGAGGATAAAGAGATACTTGTAATCAACAGAGAATCCGGGAAGGACGACAAATCGGTCTATTGAACGCTCGGTCATTACGCTTCTGATCTCATTCGGCAGCATGACCCTTCCTTTGGAATCTATAGAGTAGGAATAATTCCCTCTGAACTTCATTTGCAGACCCTCCTTAATTTGACTTTTCCGGCAATAAAACTTAAAATAAATGGAGATGTACTTATATTCACGTTTATGTCCCTTATTTCCGGTAGCATTATACAATAAATCTACCACCAATTCCACATATCCTACCATTTTCTACCACTTTCTACCACGGATAAACTACATATCGGGGATTACGGAACATATTCACTATATAGGTACTAAAAACAAATCCAATTAATTTTAAGGGAGGGACATATGTTTTTGATTGCCACAGGAACCTCGATCGTCGCTTTGGTATTGATGTGGGTATTATATTTTGCAATTAGCCCCAAAGGGCTTCTTTTGATCTCCACTTCCTCCTTTGTATTAGGCGGATTGCCGTTATTGCTGGTGATAATATTTCTTGAGTATTTTCTGATCAATTACATCTTCAAGGTCGACAAGAAAAAATTTGACCTTCCGCCTGCAAAGATCAATCTCAGATTCTTGACCAGTTTATTCCTTCTATTCATATTTCTGCTGCTCTTCATCATGGTAGATAAAGTTATTTTCTTTCTCTTCGCAGGGATCAGCTTGAAAAGGCTTATCTCCATGCATACCATGCGGGTGATCTTCCTTTCCGGGAATTTCATCGTACCGTTCTATATCGCCTTTACGGGATTCCTCCTGGCATTTGTCCTTCAACGCTCGAAGTTCGCCAGCTTCATCAAAAACCGCCTGCTCGGCATCTTTTTGCTTGCGGCCATATTCGCGATCGCCATAGGCCTGAGATGGGACATGGCGGCAAATATGGTGGAGTCCATTTCATATCACTCTTCAAAGGCGGAGTATTTCGAGAAAAATGTTTCAAAAACACCTCCCGGAAGGATACGCTCGATGTTCTACCTCCGGGCGGGCCAAAGCCTTATCGCCTGCTCGTCGGGACTGGACAAAGGCGAGATCGAAAAGGGAATGGAATTCTTAAAGAGGGTTGAATTTGAGGATTATAAGAAATCTATGGAATTTCACAAATTCAAACTTATCGGAGCGAGATATCTCGGATTGGAAGAGGAGGTGCTCAACTCCTATGAAACACTTTTTACTATTTACGGAGAACTAAAAGCTTCTGATCTATTATCCTTTACCAAAGATATTCTGAATTTTGCAGCCCCGCCGTTTAATCGCATCATGGGACTTTTGAAACAAAATAGCGAATTGACCGCCAATGATGAGTATTTGAAGGCGCAGTACGAATTCCTCAATGAGAACATGCAGGAGGATAATTCCGCTTTGGCAAAATATTATCAGGCCTTGAACAATACCGCGGTACTTGAAAAACTCCCGATCCTGACCGAAGTATTGAAAATGGAAGGTGAGTATAAGGTAAAGGACGACGCCTATTTCTATTACATTGAAAATCTTGTAAAGGTACGAAGGAAAAGGGATGCCTACGACGAGGTAATCGATTTCATTTCAATATTTCCGGATTCCCCTTATATGCAGAAGATCGCTGATCTGAAGGAGAGCATCAAATACACCTTCATATCAAAGGATGAATTATCCGGCAAGGACGAGCTCTTTAATATGGGAACGAAGATCGACAGGGATTTTTACCTGGCTTCCAATCTGGCGATCTACAAATACAATTCTGATGATTTCTCCATGAAGAAGCTCTTTGAATTCGCTAACGACAATCAGATGATAGTAGCGAAGATCATCCCCGCTGACAAGTATCTGTGGATCTTTTTCACCGGGGGCAAGGTCGAGCTCGTAAACCTGATA
>JAIVYW010000170.1:0-4571 GCA_048635215.1 Candidatus Atribacteria bacterium | reverse complement strand
CAAGCAGAAAGCTGAGCAAAAATCTGATGCTCCCGCTGATAAGAAGAAAGCAAAGAAAGAGAAGAAAGCAATCGTAGAGGAAGTAAAAGAAGAAGAGAAGGAAGAAACAGCAGAAGAAGAAAAAGCGGAAGTGAAGGAAGAAGTCAAGGAAGAAGAAACGAAAGAAGATGTAAAGGAAGAAATAGCAGAAGAAATAGCAGAAGAAATAGCAGAAGAAATAGCAGAAGAAGTGGCAGAAGAAGTGGCAGAAGAAGTAAAAGAGGAAGTAAAAGAAGAAGAGAAGGAAGAAACGGTAGAAGAAGAAAAGGCGGAAGTGAAGGAAGATGTAAAGGAAGAAGAGAAAGAAGAAATAGTAGAAGAAGAGAAAGAAGAAATAGTAAAAGAAGAGAAAGAAGAAGTAATAGAAGAAGTGAAGGAAGAAGAAACGAAGGAAGAAACGAAAGAAGAAGAAGGTGAGAAGGAAGAGTAGGAGTTCTATTAATATGAAGGATTTCTTTCTTCTGAAAGACCTGAATATCTCCGGCAAGCATATCCTGCTTGCCGGAATTTCTAAGACCAATACCCTGGACATATTACGGTCAAAAGCGAAAAGGGGCAATTATGATTTCAAAGTTAAGGTTATTGACCATAATGGTGCCCAGATCAATAAGTACAAAGAGAAATTCGCGGATCTGTCGGATCATTTTGATTTTTCCGCCGCGGACCTTTCGGATATTTCATTCATTGAGGATGAGGTTTACGATATCGCCGTCCTGCCTTCCATTTTATCCTCGCTTAACATGAGGCCTTTGAAGGCCATTCAGGCGATGTTCGAGGTTCAAAGAGTATTGTCATCCGAGGGGCTCGTAATAATTCAGGAGAAGATCTCGATTGAGCACAATAATCGCCCGGAATACGCTTTTTTAAACTGGTATAGAAGCCGAAAGAATTTGCTCTATAATCTTTACAAGAATAAGACAGAGCCGCTGAAATCCCATTTCTATCTTGAGGACCTGAAGTTCGCTTTGAAAGCGCTGGGCCTGAATATAGATGAAACGAATGTTCTTGAAGGCGAGCTTATTTCCGGAGATGAAAAACAGCGTCTTTTCAATGAGATGCTTCCCGCCGATATCCAAGAGGACAATGATCCTTTTTTCCGGGTTATCTCGATCATACGGACGGAATTCGACGAAATGAAGAAGAAGCCATCGAATTTCCCGCCGTATTCCATTATAAAATGCTCAAAGAAATTGCCTTAGGCCTGCTTTCCGATCCCGATACCCTCAGTTTTTGCGGACTCTTGGGCAAAAAAGGCCAATTATTAAAGAAAACAGCTTATGTATTGTCTCCGTGGGACCTTGAATTACAGTCTCCGTATAGGATCTACAATAAGCAAGAGAATATCAAGATCATTATCGTTTTGTTCCCGCATCTCTTTATGGATAGGGAAGGTATAATAAAATTGAAAAGCGCCCTTATATCCGCGGGGGGAGTGATCGTTCTGATCGACCATTTCCACAGATCATTGCGCAATCCCGTAGATTTTCCGAATGTGATAGGAGAAAACGGAAGCAACATTTATGAAGGGGTTTTCACGATAGAGAATATCCGCAAGGATTTCAATCGTTTGAAATTCACCTTGAAAAAGAAAGACCTCAAAGACGGCCTGTGGTTAGTGAAATTATCCAATCAAGTACTCCTGAATGTCGACAGAAACGCGGATTATGATCTCACCGTCTATCCATTCTCCTCTGTGATGAGGTCAAAGGAAAGCCGATTGATAATGGAGATGATGCAGGCTACCGGGAGTGAAGCCGTTCTTTTTGACGGAAAGCCCTTGACCACGGGGGTCAAAACATATGACCTTTATGGCAAGGCGCCGCAAATTACCGGTAAGAGGCTCCTTCTCGCGCCGCATCTGCTGAACGCCGCAAAGAGTGAAGGGAAGGTTAAAAGAGCCCTTCAGAATTGGCCGGGAAACACAATATTCATACCTGTTCTTGACGATGATCATATCAGGACGAAGATGGAGTTTCATGTCATTTCCGAGGTGAATGAAAAGATCTTTGTGTCCATAGGCATACAGAAAAGAGATCATGGATTCATCTATCAGCAGGAGAAGGGCAAGGATGGCATGCACGGTGAATATTATATACTGGGTATAAAGAAATTGATGAAAATATTTAATAAAAAGGGCACGGATACAGGCATTTGTATCCCCCCGTTCCACATATGGAGGTATGAATGAAAATGCGAGATTTAATGAGAGTTATGATCCTTTTGCTGATGCTGGCGACTTTCCTGTCCTGCGGAGATAAGGAAGGCAATTCCTATGTTATGGATGACAGCTCAGTTACAAAGGCAGCCGCAATGGGCATTTCCGCTCTGCCGCTGAAGGATGCGGTGAGTTATATCAGATTTAGCGAAAATACTATGAATTACGGCGAAGGTATGGTCGTGAGTGGATATGCTGAAGTTGTATATACCTTACAATACACGGGAATAAATGATTCCGGGAACGCGGTCATAGAAGTGAAATTAAATTCAGTGGACCTTTCTATCCCTCAACAGAGCGGGACATTTGAATACTGTTCCGAAGAGGAGGCCGATGAAGATAAGTTGATTAAGGATGCCCTCTTCGGCTACAATATACTTCTCTCAAAAACCGCTCAAATGGAATATCATCCCGAAAAAGGGTGGGTTTCAGTGCTTAACTGGGAAGAACTCTTTGATTACGGCCGGTCAAAATTCATGCTCTTTCCCGCAAAAGAAGATCAATATCGCGAAAGCTTTCTCTATGTCGTGTCTCAGATAGCGGATATTCCCTTTGTTGAGAAAAAGGATGCCGCTCCCGGTTCGCCTTTCAAGGTCATATCCCGTTCTCCAATAGAGGACGACCTTGATATGGTTTTTGAGTATCTCTATAAGCCTGTCAGCAATGACAGAAAGAAGGCTGTTTATAAATTAAGCGGTTCGGTTGTTGAGAACGCGGTCTTTTCAACCACGGATCAGGGTGTTACGATAGATGTTGATCTCTCCGATACCGCATTTTCGGGTGAAATAGTATTTGACCTGAAAACGGGAGCTATGAAGCAGTGGAAATATAAGGTAAAGGGCACAAGGAATATGACTTATTCAAAGGGTGATAAAACCCAATCATTCAGCATTAAATACGACGATGTCGTTTCGGTGAAAATACAGTAATTCGGCAGCCTGCTGCGCAGTGCAGAAATGGGTGATAGGGTGATAAGTTGATAAGGTGATAGGTAGAGAAAGATGGATCCCCGATCGGGTCGGGGATGACGGAATAGCAAGAAAAGATGGATTCTTCGGTCGCTAATACTCCTTCAGAATGACATTAAAAAGATGTGTGGCGTGGAGAAGATTGTTCAAAAGTTGAAAGGTTATGCTTCGCAGAGCACAAGCAATGCTGAGCTTGCTCAGCAAGTCTGAAGTGTGAGGTGTGAAGTGTTAAGTGGGAAATGCAAAAAACACATACAAGATGGATCCTTCGCGGACAAGCTCAGGAGGACTGAGTATAATTGACAATGGACAATTAAGGAATAGAAAACAGAGGGGATGGATCCTTCGCGGAAAAGCTCGAATGACACAGAAATATTAATAACATTCGAAGATGTGTGGAGAATATTTCCGTTTGATTATAACGAGGCGTAGAGTGTACAATTGTTTCACAATTTTCAACTCTCCGCTTGGTACTTTTACATCGGGACAGACGAACGCCTGCGGCGTACGACATGTCCCATATCTTGATTGGGGTACGGCGTGAAACGATTGTAACAGGATATCTAATGAAGTAAACGAAATAACGATTTTCCGGCTACGGATGTGCATGACGTGTGGCGTAAAAATAATCAAATATCAATTTCTCTTATCCTTTCTCTTCCCTATTTCTCCACCTACAAACCTATCACCTTATCACCCTATCACCCATTTTTGCCTCGCCGCGTACCGGCTAGGCAAAAAAGTGTTCTAATTCATAAATAAGATGACAATGGAATTCTTAGATTTGAGTTAATTCCAACGAACAATGAGCGCAGCGTACCCTCTGTGGTCCGTGAGCGAAGAGTGAGGAAGAAATTGACCAAAGATGATATTCCCTTGCGGGCTGAAGCTCTTTTTCTGTCTTCTGCGTTGCTCGTCGCTTACATACCGCTGTGGGTGTGCGGCGTTCCTCGCTCCTTGAATACGGGGCAAAATAGCTTCAGCCATTGGCACCATATTTATGAATTAGAACACTAGCGCCAAGACCGAGAATCCCGTGATCACATACAGCATCGGGCTGATCTCTTTATATTTTCCCAAGAGAAGTTTAATTATTGTATAGGATAAGAACCCCCATACTATTCCCTGTGTAATGGAGAAGGTCAGTGGTATAAGAAGCAGTGATAAAAAAGCCGGTATCCCCTCCTCAAGTTTTTTAAAATTGATCTTACCGATGCCCTGAATCATGTAAACACCGATTATCACCATAACGGGCGCAGTAGCAAAAGCAGGTACGGCTCTGATGATATTTGAGAAAAATAAAAGCGGGAGAAAGAGCAGGCCGATAACCACTGCGGTCAGGCCCGTAC
>JAIVYW010000169.1:0-4586 GCA_048635215.1 Candidatus Atribacteria bacterium | reverse complement strand
GAACTCTTCACGGCTCAATAAGATATTAGGCAAGCCGATATGTTCGATTTTCGCAAGTTTTTTGGCGATCATATAAGTAATTGGGCTCACCTTGTATATTATCGCGAAAGGGATTCCCAGCAAAGCTGCTTCAAGTGTGGCGGTGCCGGACGATATGAGAGCGCATCGGCATTGAGAAAGGAGTTCCAGAAAACGCGAAGTAAAGACCTCCGCTTCGGCCCCGCTTTCCTTCACGATCTTTTTTGTTATTTCCTGCAGTCCCTCAGGTACATTTACCACGATCGGTATCCCGATATCGCATTTGCCTACGCTTTCCAGCATTACCGGGAGATTCCGTGCTACCTCATTACTTCTGGAGCCGGGAAACAGCCCGAATTTTTCGCGCACTCCCCCTTGAGCTGATATTTGAAATTCCATGATCCTGTCCTTCACGGGATTTCCGACATAATAACAATCGCTGCCGTAGATATCCCTTTCAAAAGGGATGATCGAAAGCATCAGATCGGAGTATTTTCTAACCTTGAATTTCCTCTTTTCTTTCCAAGCCCATACCTGTGGCAGAACATAGTAACAGGTTTTAAATCCTTTTATTTTCGCCCATTTGATCATATTGAGATTGAATCCCGGATAATCAATAGCGATGATAAGGTCTGGATGCTGCTCAATTATCGCCTTCTTGACCATTTTTCTGATCTTCAGAAGATGCGGAAGCTTTTTAAGAACCTCGGTAAAGCCGGTAACACTCAACTTTTCAATGGAAAGCAGCTGACGGCATCCCTCGGCTTTCATTTGAGAGCCGCATATGCCTGTAAATTCCATATCGCGGCCGGCATTACCGTTCAAAGCCCTGATAAGATCAGCGCCGCGGGTGTCCCCGGACTCCTCACCTATCAGAAAGAAGACCTTTTTCATGAAAAGAGCGGCTCCAATAGTCGGATCAGTCGAAGGCATATACGAAAACGCATCTCCAATAGGAAAATAACGGGCAGGAGTGTCTCCAGAACATACCATATCTTCAAAGAAGGCAATTGCTCATTCTCGCGTTTAAAGAGATTCTTGAAACTGAACTTGACGCGGGGAATGAACAAAGGTGTTTTAGAGCGGTATACATTGTATCCGGAAAATCGTTTTTTCAGAAAATATTCCTTTTTTCCGATAACGATCATCATCAAGATGATAAATAGCAGAAGCGCGATTATCACTTGATAAACATTATTCATATATAAGAGGATCGCAAGGAATTGAAGGGCAATGCCGAATTCGTCCGGGTGCCTGCAAAGCTTATAAAAGCACTCCGCTTTTTTGGCTTGAACGAAAATCGCTCTTCTCGAGGAAAAGATCCTGAACAGGGCACCGAAAAGGATGAAAATAAGGGTAATGATGAATTTCCAATTTGCGAGGTCATGCTTCCCCATTATGATCATTACAAAAATGAAGATCTCGAAGAGATATTTAAACCATCTCTCCCCTTTATACACGCACCCTGTTCCGTTCATGAATTATTTGTTCTTTTTCTCCATTGCTCTCGCTTCCAATTTGGTAAGATTTTCAGCTATGGCGTTCTTCACAAATTCCATTTCCACCTTATTCTTTCCAGTCGAAATGACTATACTCTTTTCCTTGATCTTCACCACTTGACCGATCATTCCGCCATTTGTAAGGACCTTTTCACCAACCTCGATCTCATTCCTCATCCGTGTTTCTTTTTTTGCCTTCCTCTGCTGAGGGATAACGAGCAATACATAGAAAACAACAAAAAACAAGACGAAAGGCAATAAGTTCATCAAGGGATTTCCTGCCGGCTTGGTTGTGGTCTGCGCGGCACCTTCTGCAGCTGTTTGCACCGCTCCGGATGCCTTTTCAACAAGTAATAAAAAAAGATTCATATCTTTCCTCCATTAATATATTTGTCTATAAAATTATTCTTAAAATCTCTAAATCTCCCTTCTTTGATCGCGATACGGGCATTCTCCATTAATTTCGTGAAAAAGTAGACATTGTGATAGCTCATAAGCCTTGATACCAATATTTCTTTTGCTTTGAAGAGATGCCTCAGATATGCCTTTGAATAATTTCGGCATACATGGCAATCGCAATTAGGGTCAAGGACGCTCTCATCCTTGGTATACCTGCTATTTTTAATGGTAATCGGGCCAAGAGAGGTAAAAGCCATACCGTTCCTGCCGTTTCTCGTGGGGATGACACAATCGAACATATCGATGCCGCTCTCTATTCCTTCCAGAAGATCCGGCGGAGTGCCAACGCCCATCAGGTAATGGGGCTTGTCCGTCGGTAAATGCGGCGCGCAAAACTGCAATACCCCATACATGAGCCCAGGCGGCTCACCCACAGAAAGCCCTCCCAACGCTATTCCGTCAAAATCCATACCTGCAATTGTTTCAATAGCATCCTTCCTGAGGTCCTCAAAGACACCGCCCTGAGCTATGCCAAAGAGCGCATTGTCCTTGGTTCTAGCATCGATAGCTCGTTGCCCCCATCTGTTTGAAAGGTGAGTAGCCTCTTCAACTTCCTTCTTCTCTGAAGGATAGGGAGGACAGACATCAAGCATCATCATTATATCGAAATTAATGGTCTCCTGTGTCTCAATAACGCTTTCGGGAGTGAACATATGGGGAGATCCGTCGATATGTGATTGGAATTTCACCCCTTCTTCGCTTATCTTACGCAATGAGGACAGTGAAAAGACCTGAAACCCGCCCGAGTCGGTCAGGATCGGTCCGTCCCAATTCATAAAATCATGGCTACCGCCAAAGAGAGAAATGACATCCATTCCCGGCCTTAAATAGAGATGATATGTATTATTCAGCAGTATCTGAGTGCCCAGATCCTTCAATTCGTCCGTCAATAGAGCTTTGACCGTTGCGCTTGTGCCGACAGGCATAAATACAGGCGTATCTATATCCCCGTGATTGGTCTTCATTCGCCCGCAACGGGCGTAGGAATCAGGATCTTTATGAAGAATGTCAAAGCTAAATTTCATAACAATTCATTATAGCATATAAAGGCTGATTTGCAAGATGTTAATAGATGATAAGTGCACAAGCAACAAGAGCACAAGTGCACAGGGTGATAGGGGGATAAGGTGATAGGGTGATAAGATGAGAGGTGATAGGGTGATAAGGTGATAGGATGATAAGGTGAGAGGGTGAGAGGTGATAGGGTGATAGGTGCAGATTGGGAATGAAAATGAATAATTGTGAGACGTATTATCCTGTAGGGACAGGGCTGGACCTGTCCTCCTTTGGTGTCATCCCTTCGATACACTCAGGGCAGGCTCTGAGCTTTTCCGCGAAGGATCCATCTGGATGTGGATATTGATTACATCCAATTCTAACATTGCGAGAATGTTTCCGTGCGATTCTAAGAAGGTTGTAGGATTAATTCTCCCGTAGGGACAGGGCTGGACCTGTCCTTCTTTGGTGTCATCCTGAGCTTTTCCGCGAAGGATCCATCCCTTATGGAGTTTACCCCGCACTTTTACTATGGTGCGGGGTCATTCCCAGGCGAATGACCTTGGGAACCCCGATTGCATCGGGGAGCGGGGAATCCATCTGTTCTTGTTATCCCGTCATTATCGTAGTTTGTTGCAGCGAAGCGGAAATCCCGGATATTTTCGGGAACCCCATAATCCATGGATCTCCCTCTGCACTTCGTACTCCGCACCTCGTACATCGTACTGTTTTTATCACTTTACACCTCACACTTCAGACTTCACACTTCGTTCGCCCCGCGAAGGATCGTGTCATGCAGAGCCACAGGCGTGGCATCCAGGATTTCTTTCATTATTCATTGTTCATTTCCCAATTATTCATTGTATTCTGTCATCCTGAGCTTTTCCGCGAAGGATCCATCCCTTTGAATTACGAGGCGTGATTTAGGGAAGGTGGTTAGCTGTTATTCGGAATCAACTTGACCAAATATATCGTCCCCGTTATTCCTTGTTAGGTACTCACCAAATCAGAATCATAAATGAGAGCATGGCGATTATTATGATGATGATATCCACATATAACAAATATCTGAAAGCCCTTTCTGACAATTTCTCTCTCAATCTTACTAAGAAATAAACTATAACAAAATAAAACCATAGAAGTGTAGGGAGGCTTACTACGTATTGAAAGAAAGACATCGTATTCCCCAAGAAAGCACAAAATACTGTCAATATGGAAAGCAATGTGAAAAGGCCCTGTGGAAACAAAAAGTATGTTCGGAAATTTTTCACACCATTCTTGCGTGCCAGTTCTAGTGTCATCATATCACAGGCCGCCCCTTGGGGTAAGAAATTGCCACCTAAATTGATCCCCAGGGTGAAAGCAATAAATAACGCATTGTTACTGTATAAACCGGTGTCAATCAGATCTTGAATGATGGGTAGGAATAATATTGTGATGGGTGCATCGTCCAACAGTCCTGAAAGTAGTGACGTGATAATGAGGATACCCATGGCAAGGACAAATGTATTATATTGGGACATCCTTTCAACCAGCTTTTCAATGACTGTTGTTAACCCTGCTGCTCCCATAAAAAAGACTGTCAGAAATAAAATCATAAAGAAATATATGAGT
>JAIVYW010000168.1:0-4541 GCA_048635215.1 Candidatus Atribacteria bacterium | reverse complement strand
GAAATCAAAACGCTGACAACGGGAAAGTATAGTTGGCGGGACCTTGAACGGCTCGGTAGTGGCAAAGATAAAGATCACATGCGGAGGAGGTTCCTCCAAAGATTTCAAAAGAGCGTTGAAGGCCTCATTCGTAAGCATATGAACTTCATCGATAATATATATTTTTTTCTTATCCGCACCGGATACCGGAGGATATTTCAATTGTTCTATCAGATGGCGTATATCGTCAATGCGGCGATTGGAAGCGCCATCGATCTCGATCACATCAAGAGCGTTTCCCCTTGAGATAGTGATGCATGAGTCACACACATTACAGGGAAGGTCGGTAGGGCCTTCTTTACAATTCAAACTCTTGGCAAGTATCCTCGCCATCGAGGTTTTACCTACACCGCGTGGTCCGGCGAAGAGATAAGCATGGCCGATCTGGCCGCTTAGAACGGCGTTCTTCAAGGTTTGGACAACATGCTTCTGGCCCACAAGTTCCACGAAACTCTGAGCCCTGTACTTTCTTGCGAAAACTGTGTATTTTTCCTTATTCATATCTGCCTTTCGGGGAGGTGCCCCGGCATCGAATTGCCCCCAAATGCTTGAGCATCACCCAATCACTCCGCCAAGGCGCTCCCGTGGCACGAATCCGTAGTTTACCGCTGCTTCCTTCCGGATCTGACGGGGTTCACCCGGTGTCCAAGCACAGGACCCTGGTTTCAACGCGACGGATAAAACATCCACACAAAGGTTACACCCTCAACCGGGTATTCAGCCCTGCTGGAGCGGATTGCAGGTTACAGGTTACCGCTAACCACCCACCTAGCACATCCCCTAATTTTTAATCTCGTCAAGTAAATATATCAACAGTGACTCTGCCTGGTCAAGTTCTATATAATCACTGTTCATTATAATAAATATGGGGCTCTTGCAAGCGGTAAAAGAACCCTTTTTTTCCACCTTGTCATAGGATAGGATCAATTCCCACCCGTTATGGACCTTTTTATTTTTGAATTCAATTTCACTATTCTTTTCAACGCCGAATTTATAGAAAAAATTGTGTGAAGCAAGAGAGGGATAAAGAGTTGACTCTCCAATATCTATGAGTTTAACCGTAAAACCCATTGTATTGCTCTTTAGATCTTCTCCTATGATATCGGTAGAGAGGAGCACTTCATAGAGGTTAACAGAGAACTCATTATTTCTAATTTCAATGCTTTTCTCTTTTGCCGGGGCCCACCCGGAGGGCAGCGAAAGCATCTCAGATAATTGAACAGTTGTGTATGTAAATACTGCCTCGTCAGGGCCTTTGGAAACCGACTGATACTCCTTATCAAGAGAAGTTGAGGACTTATCCGCGGTACATCCGAAAATAAGCGATAATAAGATGGCGCAGACCACAAAAGAATATACTTTTCTCATAAGTGGATTCTACCATATTTGCCTGTACTTTTCAAGGTACCGGGTCTTTACATCTTACATAAAATGTAGTAGACTAAGACATGAACAGACCACTACGAATCGAATACCAAGGTGCACTTTATCATGTGATGAGTCATGGCACTGGGATTTTATGGCTCTACAGGGATGCTCTTAATTTCAAGAACTTCATCGAGCTATTGCAAAGGGTGAAATTGAAGTACGGATTTATATTTCACACTTTCATTTTAATGCAGAACCACTATCATATGCTGTTAGAAACCCCTCAGGGAAATTTAAGCAGGGGAATGCTCTATTTCAACAGAGAACTGGCAAGAGCCTATAATAGACATTTCAAAAGGCACGGCGCGGTTTTAAGTAAACGCTATAAGGCTATATTGATCGAAAGTGGAAGCTATTACAATAATGTATTCCGATACATCAATCAGAATGCAATGAGAAAGGGCGTTACAGATAGAGTAGAAAACTATATGGGCTCACCTTGGTATTATCTCACTAAAGCCAAGGAGTGCAATAACCTTTGCGATGAAATCCGAGAAGTTATTTCCTGGAAGGTTCTAAAATCTCATTTAGGAACTGAAGAAATTTCCAAGATCATAACCTGGCTCAATGAAGACGAGGAATCAGCGCCGAAGATACATGAGAAATATAATTCTATTCTTGGATCAGACAAATGGATCAAAGAAATCCGTGAAAAATACATTTCCGGACAATATATTTCTGATGAGATAGTGCAGTCAACAAAATTGCGAATGGATAATTCTGACATTTGGAAAATGTTCAGGGCATTAAAAGATTATAAGGATCATAAGAAGTACCGGGATATTGTAATTTTTCTTCTTAGCAAACATTGTGATCTGACTCAAAAAGAAATAGCGGAAAAAGTAGGGATCAAAAGCGGTAATGCCGTTGGTGTACGACTTTTTAGATTTGGTAAACTTTTGCAAAAAGATCGTGAACTGGCAGCAGAAGTTGAAAGAATCGAGAAATGTAAGATGTAAAGACCCGGTACCTATCCGGTACCTATCTATTCTTTCGGATCAAAGGCTTGATCCCGAACTCATCCGCTAATTTCTTGCTGAATCGTTCCATCTTTTTCTGGCTTACGGGCCCTATAATGACCCTATACCAAACGCCTTTGTCACCGAGATCAACCGCTGTGATCTCAACGGGGAAAAAATCTTTTTTCAAACGGGACCGCTCCTCCTCCGCCTGTTCGCGCAGCCGGAATGAAGAGGTTTGCAGAAAATAGGAATCCCGTGATGGAGTCCTTTTCTCTTTGACAACCTTTTTTGCGGCGATTTTGGCTGACGGCAGAGAATTATTTTCCGGTGTTTTCTTTGGTTCCGGATCACGCGTGATCTTCCTGCCCTCGGCCATTTTTTCTTCCGATAATAATTTATCTTTAAATTCGAAATCCATGGGCGGATTGGATATTACTTTTTCACTTTCAGAAGCGGCAGGCGATGAGACGGAACGATGCCAGAGAAAGAATCCCGTCAATAGGCAAATAAGGATCAGGGATCCAACAAAGAATCTCTGTTTACTCATTGATCTGTAACTTGACGGATTATCTTCTTGACCTTCTGGAGGTATTTATCCCATTCCTCTTTCTTCACATACTCTCCTGAAATATTGAAGCAGGCATCATCCGAGTCCGGGATGATCGTCATCCATACATTCTTGGAATGCCGTATTGAGATACCGTCTATCATTTCTATATCACCATCTTTGAAATTTTCATAAAGCTCTCTCAGCACTCTGCCTTTGAATTTATCCGAACATGGAACACGGGTTTTCTGGAATTTGCGTTTATAACCGATATCCTTCCATATTTGGCTCAATTTCAAGTCGTGCTTTGAGACCAGTGTAATGATCTTACTGATCGCGCAGATTCCGTCAACCGCGTGACTGAAGGAAGGGAACATGAACTCCCCATTGACCGTGCCGACAAAATCCACCTCTGCTTGCTGAGCTTGTTTTCCGAGGAATTTAAGAGTAACAGGAGAAGTTATCACCGTACATTTATGGGTAGCGGCAAGATCATTTATAAATTTCGGGGCATTCACCGGAAGTATCATCCTCTTGACTCCCTGATACTTCAGGAGCAAAAAGGAAAGCAGGATGAGTAATTTCTCATTTTCATAACAATGTCCCTTCTCATCGATAACCGCGATGGATTCTCCACAGGAATCAATGAGAAAGCCGAGGTCCATATTCAGGTTTTTCACGATCTCCCGCAATTGTGATAAATGAAATTTATACTCCGCGGGGGTATATGCCTCCCTCTCTTCATCAAGAGCCGCATTCAGAGAGGTTGTATTCTTGGTAATCTGTCCGATCAATGTGGGAAAGGTCTTTGATGTCAATCCGGACGCATAATCGATAACTACGGAAAGCTTCTTGTTCTCACCGCCGCCGTCAACGAAGTTCTCCCAGCCTTCCTTATAGTATTCGTACACTCTGTAAGGGTATGAGATATTTCCCACTTCCCTGTAATTCATTCTTAAATAATCCTCACGGTGGAAGAGCCGTTCTATGGATTTCTCAAAACCGACCGCAACATCGAAGCCGGACTCATCGTAGAATTGAATGTCCATTAACTGGGCATCTATCGGCGACATCCTTATAAACACACCGCCCTTATATGCGCCCTTGTTCAGCTGGAATCTGAGTATGGGTAAGGCAACCTCCGACAGGTGGTCTATATTTACGCCTACTGACAGAAGTCCTGTGATAAAAGCCCGGGAGATCATCCGGGAGGCCTTATGCGCATCACGGCCGATCAATATCTTACTTCCCTTTCCCAAGGTAGCTCCGTAAACAGCGCCGATCTTGGCGGCGAATTCGGGATGTATCTCGGAATTAGCGATGCCTGTAATACCATAATTCCCAAAAAGGTTTTTGTTCCACTTTCCGCCCCAGACAACGGACTTATCGATTATCGATCCCTCTTCAATGGTTTTCTGAGGCCAGATCTTAACATTTGATGCCCTTTTACCTTGTAAAACTTCAACTTACTGAATTTTGAAATAATCTTCTTTATTGATTTTATTAATTCCGTATTCTTCTTTGCTTTCCATCCAAGAGTAAGGACTCCGTAAGCATAGGAACTA
>JAIVYW010000167.1:0-4591 GCA_048635215.1 Candidatus Atribacteria bacterium | reverse complement strand
AAAGCAGTACGAAGTACGAGGTGCGATGTACGAAGTGGAAAATAAGCACACCCGTAACCGGAAAATCAAAATTTCGTATTTATCATTAATTTGCCAGTAACAAATATAGAACGCCGGAGCTATCAGTCCCGCATGGCGGGATTGAATATTATAACTAAATACATTCAATTTAGATAAATAAGTGGGTTGAAAAATTCACCACCTCCGTCCCTGGAGAATGGTGTTCTGAGTCATAAATACGATAACAATGGATTACTTAGATTTGAGCCAATTCCAACGAACAATGAGTGCGGCGTACCCTTGGTGGTACGCTAGCGAAGAGAGAGGAAGAAATTGACCAAAGATGAGATTACCCTTCGGGCTGAGGCTCTTTCTATGTCTTCTGCGTTGCTTGTCGCTTACAGACCGCGTTGGGTATGCAGCGTTCCTCGCGCCTTGAATACGGAACAAAGGAGCATCAGTCATTGCCATCCTATTTATGACTCAGATCACCTGGGTGGGTGGCGGGAGGATGGGTATAAAATCACACGCAAACATCCTCCACACATCTTTTCCCGTCATTCCATGCTTTCATAGGAATGAAAAAATAAAATGAAGAAAGGAATAATGCGGTTTTTTGAATTTGAATAAATTTCTCGATTCTGGTATAACCAAAGCGGTACACCATAGGAGGTAATTATTAAAATATTGCTGCGTTTGCTCATGTGTTTTGTATTACTAATTTCCCTACAAGAAAGTATTTGGGGAGCATGGAGCGTTTCGGAAACCGTTGATTCCACGGGGGTCGTAGGCAGATACAACTCAATATGCCTCGATCGATCCGGAGATGTTCACATAAGTTATTATGATTCTACCAATGGGCACTTGAAGTATGCCAAGAAAAGCGGGACTGTTTGGGCTGTAAGCAGCATTGACCTTAATCCAAGTGTAGGTAAATACTCCTCAATAGCGATTGATTCCGATGATAATCCTCATATCAGTTATTACGATGAATACATCAATGTATTAAAATACGCATTTTTCAACGGTTCTTCATGGAATATTATGATAGTGGATGCGAATTCTTCCAAGGGGAAGTATTCCTCTCTCGCCATTGACTCTGAAGATAATCCACATATCAGTTATTATGATGAGTTCAATACCAATTTGAAATATGCAAAATGGGAGGGGAGTTCATTTTCGATAAGTTTTGTGGATACTGATATCGGAACCGGTTCATTCTCATCCATCGCACTTGACAAGAACAACCTTCCGCATATCGCATATGCTGACAAACAGAATCTCCGTCTTAAGTATGCCCGTTACTCCGGCTCTGAATGGGTTATAACCCCGGATGTGGATCCCGATATAGATGTTGCTGAATATATTTCGATCGATACTGATTCCTCTGATAATCCGCATATCAGCTATTATGATGCCCAAAACAAGGATCTGAAATACTCCCATTGGAACGGAGCTCTGTGGAGCAGAAGCATAGTAGAGCAATCCGGCGAAGTAGGCGAATTCTCATCCTTGAAAGTGGACTCTAAAGATCACATTCACATAAGTTACGCTGACATATCAAACACGCAGTTAAGGTATGCATACTATAATGGGAGTGAATGGAGCATGACAACTTTGGATGACGCCCCGTCGCAGTATTCCTCGCTTGATGTATATTACAATGATAATCCGTATATATGCTATTTCAATTCCTTCAATGAGGAACTGCGGTTTATTCAGCAAACAGATGCTAATCCTCCTTTGTTATCGTGGACGGGAGAGCAGGATTATGAAAGCGATGGTCTTGATATTCACATCGGGTCAATTGAAACGACATTTACTTTTCAGGTTTCATATTCGGATATTGATAACGATCCTCCGTCTGCCGGTGATCCCAAACTGCAGATTCTGGCAGGAGGGACAGATATTGCGGGAAGTCCGTTTACAATGGCTGAAAATGATTCAGAAGACGATTTCTTCTATGATGGAAAAACATACAATTATGCCATTCTATTGTCAAGCGGATCAGATTATTCATACAGTTTTTCTTCTGAGGACGATACGGGCCTCGGAGCTACAGGAGATGCCGTCTCTTCGCAGGATGGTCCGGTCGTTTCGCATATACCCTTTCTTACCTGGCCGGGAGGCACGGGATATCTGACTGACGGATTGGACCCGGAAACCGGCGTGGTCAGTACTACATTTACTTACAAGGTTATTTATACGGATCAGGACAACGATCAGCCGTTATCGGGATATCCTCTTGTTCATATAATAAAAGAGTCGGCAGAGATCCCTGGTTCTCCACACCAGATGTCTTTTGAATCCGGAGATATGATCTCAGGTGCTACTTTCTCCTTTTCACTCACACTACCTCCGGGAGAATACGAGTATTATTTTGAATGTTACGATAAATGGGGGCTCTCTTCTACAGGGGACGGCATTTCGCAGATGTCCGGCCCTTCAGTGAGCAATTTTTACCCGGAATTGACATGGACAGACGAGGTTAATTATTCTTCTTCCGGGGTTTATCCCCATAGCGGAAGTGTATCTGAAACATTTGTTTTCCGTGTCATGTATACAGATCTGGATGATGAAGCTCCATTATCAAATTACCCCGAAGTTCACATTATTGAAGGAGCCGTAGAAATAGATTCCTCTCCGGTCATTCTCAATTATATTTCGGGAGCTTATAACTCCGGTGCGAAATATTCAGCAGAGACTGTTCTGCCGCCGGGGGATTTTCAATATTTCTTTGAGGCATATGATATCTGGGGTCAAAAGGCCATTGGCACGGCAACGGTTGAGACGGCCGGCCTAACGGTGATAAATCCACTGCCGGTAATTTCCTGGACGGGCGATCCCGGGTATCTGGTTGACGGCGTAGATCCCGATACCGGAGATATATCTACCTTGTTTACTTTTCAGATCTCTTACAGGGATGATGATAACGAACATCCGTATGCGGGATATCCGCGCCTGCGTATTTATGACAATGGGCTTGAATATCCGGGTTCTCCTTATATAATGTCCTTCCAAAGCGGGAGTTTTAATTCCGGCGCGGTTTATCTTCTGGATCTCTATCTGGGATCCGGAGACAAGTATTCATATATATTTGAAGCAGAAGACAAATGGGGGCAGAACGCGATTACAGATACTGCGCCTTTGACTTTGAGCAGCGGGCCTGAGGTTTCAACTGCCGCTATGGAAGAGCTGGATCTTCTGTTAATTTATCCTAATCCATCAATGGAATATATATACTTTGAAAATCTCACAGAAAGCGGCACCATTGACATATATGATATTTCGGGAGCAAAAGTTCTATCTGAAATATATTCACCTAATGACATCGGACAGAAGTATATTGAAGTAGGGGATCTTTCCCCGGGGATATATGTTTATCATGTAAAAGATGGAGGGACCGATATCTCAAGAACCGGAAAATTCGCATTGATAAGATAAGGGGCACGCTTCGCGGAGCACAAGGCACAAGGGACAAGCAATGCTGAGCTCAGCAAGTCTGAAGTGTGATGTGTGAAGTGATAAAAACAGTACGAGGTACGAGGTGCGAAGTACGAAGTGAAGAAAAGCAAATAACAGTTTCTTCTATTCCCATCTCCAATTATTCATTGTTCACTGTTCATTATTCACTATTCACTGCATTTTGTTGCTTGTGCGCTTGTGCTCTTGTCGCTTGTGCTCGTGTGCACTTATCTTGGCTCTTCGAGCTTGCCGAGCTGAGTGGAAATTTCTGTGAGGAATCTGCTATTGGAAACTTCTGGATATTCCTTTTTGAGTTCGAGTAAAAACTGCATCGCTTTATTATATTTCTTTTCATCGTGATAGAGAATGCAGATATCTTGTATGTACCTCACACTTCCGGGAAAATCCTCTATCTTGAGTGAAAGCAGCAATGCTTTTTTGTAATAATTTACTGCGTCATCGAATCGTTCCTTCGCCTCATAGACCGAGCCGATATTTCCTATTGCATCCAATATTCCTTGTTGATAATTTATCTTTCTTGCGGCCTTCAGATTTTTCTTGAAGTATTTCAAAGCTTCGTCATATTCTCCTTTTGACCCGTAAATAATGCCGAAATTTCCATAAGCGGTTGAGATCCCTTTTTCATATCCGATCTCCTGTGAAATGTGCAAATATTTTTTATAATAATCCAATGCCTTATCAAATTTCCCCATATCGAAATACACATTCCCGATATTACAACAGGCCACCCCGTTTCTTTTCGGGTTACCGAGCTCTTTACATAATTTTTCAAATATGAAAAGATTGCTCAAAGCTTTCTTGGATTCCCCTTTAGAACGATATATTATTCCGATATTTCCAATAGCTATCGCAGCGCTCTGTTTATCACCGATCTTATTTGCGATATCCAAGGATTCATTAAAATATGAAAGCGCTTCATCATAATCGCCGCGGCCCCAGTATATTCCCCCGAGGCAATTATACTCCTCGCTTAAGCCCCTTAGATTGTTTTCCTCTTTACTGATCGCCAAAGCTTTCTTAAAGCACAACAGGGCTTCGTCTACTTTCCCAGTGGACTGATAAATCATTGCAATATTGTGATAGGCCTCGCATATCCCTGCTTCAT
>JAIVYW010000166.1:0-4606 GCA_048635215.1 Candidatus Atribacteria bacterium | reverse complement strand
TATTGTTCTCCATCTGCTTGAAGGTCTGACGCACCTGCCATTTCTTATACACATTGCTTATCTTCTTCAAAGCATCCATTGTCGCTCTCGCGATATTTGTCTGCGAACCGGAGGTCAATGCCTTCGTTACGATATTCTTCATTCCGCTGACCTCTAAGATAGCACGCACGGATCCGCCGGCGATAATACCTGTTCCGGGGCGTCCGGGTTTCAATAAAACCCTCGCGTTTCCCCACTGGCCGATCATTTCAAAGGGTATGGTCCCCTCATCATTGACCGGTATCTGTATCATATATCTCTTACCGTCATTCGCTGCTTTTCTCATCGCATCTGTTGTTTCATTTGCTTTACCGAAACCAAGGCCGACCTTTCCATTGACATCACCAACGGCCATGAGGCAGTTGAAACTGAATTTTCTTCCGCCCTTCAGGACCTTGGCAACCCTGTTGATCTTGATTATCTTCTCTTCATATTCTTTGACTTCTTCTCTGTAGAATGCCATAGTTCGCTCCTTTAAAATTTCAGTCCGGCTTCGCGGGCCGCGTCGGCTAAGGCTTTAATGCGGCCGTGATAGATGAATCCGTTTCTGTCAAATACCACTTTCTTAAAGCTCTTTTCCTTGCACATTTCGGCTATTTTCTTACCAACGGCCTTTGCGGCATCCGAATTCCCACCGTATTTTAGAGTCTTCTTCACATCCTCGGTCAATGTCGAACAGCCGAAAAGGACCTTGCCGGCCTCATCGTCCACGACCTGAACATAGATATGCTGAAGACTTTTATAAACACAGAGTCTGGGAATGTCGCCGGTTCCATTGACAACTTTTCTTATGTGTTTTTTTCTTCTGAATCTTTTTTCCTGTTTCATATTGTACCTCTATACAGTGGCACCGGATTTACCGGATTTTGTCTTAACGAACTCATCAATGTATCTGATCCCCTTTCCATGATAGGGTTCCGGTGGAAGAAAGTGCCTGATCTTCGCCGCAACCTGTCCGACCAGCTGTTTGTCTATACCGCTGACGCTGATGGCGCCGGCGTATCTGCCTCTTTCTATTCCGGGAATATTGAGTTCTGTCGTTTTCACTGGAGTAAGCTCGATGCCGGGGGGAGGTGTAAGGCTTTTATTGATAAAATTGACGCTTAAGGAAAAATCTTTCCCTTTCACTTCCATCTTTCCGCCCTTCCAGATAAGTACCAATGTCTTCGAATAACCCTCGGAGACCCCTATGGCCATATTGTAAATGAGGGCTCTCGAAAGGCCGTGAAAGGCCTTTATCTTTTTTAATTCGCTTCCTCTTTTCACTTCAACCTGATTATCCTTAATGGAAAGGGAGATCTCGGGAAGAAGCGCCCATTTCAATTCACCTTTGGGGCCCTTGACATGAACGGTATTATCCTTCACCTCGATTTGAACTCCCTTCGGTATTTCAATAAGAAGATTTCCTATTTTTGACATTATTAACCTCTTTACCAGATATAGCAGAGAAGCTCGCCGCCAACCTTATTGACGCGGCAATCCTTATCAGTCAGGACACCATGTGATGTTGAGACAATGGCTACGCCGTAGCCGTTCAGCACCCTTGGTATATCCTTGTATGATTTATAGATTCTTCTGCCGGGTTTTGACACCCTTTTTAGTCCGGAAATCAGACTTTCATTTTTTTCGCCGTAACGTAAAAAGAGAACCAGGGATTTCTTATTAGCGGTGATCTCCTTGATGGTATAATCCGCGATAAAACCTTCTTTCTTCAGGATGGATGTAACTTCTTCCTTCATCTTAGAATGGTTGATCTCTACCTCTTTATGTTCAGCCATGCATGCATTTCTAATCCTTGTAAGTAAATCTGCGATCGGATCTGTCATTACCATAATATTCCCCTTACCACGAGGCCTTCTTCACTCCGGGAAGCTTGCCTTGGCTGGCCAATTCCCTGAAGCAAATTCTGCACATATCAAATCTTCTGTAGTACGCACGAGCGCGGCCACAGATCGGACATCTATTATATTCTCTAACCTTAAACTTACTGCCGGCTTTTTGTTTAACTCTCCACGATTTTTTCGCCAATTTTCTCTCCTCTACTTCTTTTGCTTCTTAAAGGGGAAACCTAATTCCCTGAGCAGTGCTTCCGCTTCTTCATCTGTGGCATTACTGGTTGTGATCGAGATATTCATTCCTCTGATAACCTGAACCTTCTCAATGTCGATCTCAGGAAAGATGAATTGCTCTCTCAAACCAAAATTATAATTTCCCCGGCCATCGAACTGACTGGTTTTGAAGCCTTTAAAATCCTTGATACGGGGAGCGGTTACCGAAATAAACCTGTCCAGGAATTCCCACATCATCGCTCTTCGCAATGTTACGGAAGTACCCACAGCCATACCGTCTCTAAGCTTGAAGTTCGCTATAGATTTTCTGGCCTTGTTTATACGGGGTTTCTGACCCGTAATAATAGACAGGTCCTTCATCGCGGCTTCTATGTTCTTATAATCTTTGATCGCATCGCCAACGCCCATATTAACAACGATCTTTTTAATATTGGGGATCTGCATTTCGTTCTTGTACTTGAACTCTTTTTTCAGTTTCTTTCTGACCTCTTTGTATTTGGTCTTTAATCTAGGTTCCATCTGACTTCCTCAATTATTTGTATTCAAGCACGGCATCACAGCTGACACATTTTCTGATGACTTTGCCGTTCGCCCTTTCATACTTGACCCTGACACCTTTGTGGCAGGCATTGCAATAAGGCATGACCTTTGACATCTTAAGGGGAGCCGGTTCTTCAACTATTCCGCCCTGCTTATTATTCGCGGGGTCGGCCTTCGTGGACTTCTTCATAAGGTTGAGGCCTTCAACGATGACCTTATCCCTCTTGCGGAGGACCTTCAATACCTTACCCATCTTCCCTTTTATCGCGCTCTTTCCGGAAATGATCTGTACGATATCTCCTTTTTTTATCCTGTTTCCCATATATTTCTCCTACCAGACCTCGGGTGCAAGAGACACTATCTTCATGTACTTGTTGACCCCGGTACGCAATTCTCTCGCGACCGGCCCGAAGATCCTGGTTCCCTGGGGGTTTTGCTGATCGTCAATAATAACAACGCTGTTATCATCAAATTTAATATAACTTCCGTCCGGCCTTCTGATCTCCTTGGCGATCCTTACTATCACGCCTTTAACTATATCACCTTTCGTGTTATTTGAATTGGGGATGATCTTTTTTACGGCCAAAGCCACAATATCGCCTAAGCTGGCCGTGCTTCTGTTGGAACCGTAAAATCCGATCACAAGAGCCCTCTTTATCCCTGTATTATCAGCGACATTGACCATTGTGTTTCTCTGTATCATCTATAATCTCCTACGAAACGGCCTTTTTCAGAACGGTGAGCAGTCTCCACCTCTTTCTTTTTGAAAGGGGTCTTGTTTCCATGATCTCCACGAAATCTCCGACCTTACATTCGTTCTTCTCATCATGTACGGCAAATTTATTGCTCTGCTTGTAATACTTCTTGAACCTGGGGTGAAGCTTGAGTGTCTCGACCCTGACGATGATCGTTTTATCCATCTTGTCAGAGACGACCAACCCCTTCCTCACTTTTCGTCTATTTCTTTCCATCTTTATTCTCCTTTTCCGTGAGGATGGTCAAAAATCTTGCGATCTCTTTCTTCTCCAATTTAAACTTACTGAAATCGGTGAGCTGGCCTATTTTCCTCTGGAATCTAAGATGCATAAGGTTGGATTTCATCTCGTCGACCTTGTGTTTGATCTCGTCAACTGTCATTGCTCTAATTTCCGACGTTTTCATTTTCCCTACCTCTTAATAAAATTGGTTTTTACACTCAATTTGTATGATGCTTGTTTCAATATCCGCTTTGCCTCAACCTCATCCACACCGGATATCTCGAACAGAACATGACCTGGTTTTACAGCGGCGACCCATTTGTCGGGAGCGCCTTTACCCTTTCCCATTCTAACTTCCAGCGGTTTTGAGGTGAGTACTTTCTGAGGGAAGATCCTGATCCAGATCTTACCGATCTTTCTCAATTTCTTATTCAAATTTACTCTGACAGATTCGATCTCATTAGCGGTAATAAATGCGTGTTCTTTGGTTTGAATGCCGTATTCTCCGAAGGATACGCGATTGCCCCTCTGGGCATGGCCTCTGATCCTTCCTTTCTGCATTTTCCTAAACTTACTTTTTCTTGGCATTAACATAATATTCCTCTTTAATCAATTAGTTCTTTGTGAGATTTCACATCACCCTTATAGAGCCATACCTTAACACCGATAATACCATAGGATGTCCGTGAGGCAACATAGGCATATTCAATATTCGCTCTCAAAGTGTGAAGAGGGATCCTGCCCTTTTTTTCCCACTCGATCCTTGCCATTTCAGAACCGGCAATACGGCCCGCGATGCGCATCTTGATGCCCTTTGCTCCTCTTGCCATGGATTCCAAAGCAGTCTTTTTAATGACGCGCTTGAAATGCATTCTTCTTGCCAGCTGATTGGCAACATTCTGAGCAACGATATTCGCGTCAAGATTGGGCTCGATTATTTCAGAGATCTCAACCTTGTATTCTTCTCCCCATTTCTTCTTA
>JAIVYW010000165.1:0-4543 GCA_048635215.1 Candidatus Atribacteria bacterium | reverse complement strand
CTTCAGTTCTCTTACATCATCCTTTACCCTCTTGTGCAGGTCTTCAGTTATTCCGTCAAATTTCTGCAAAGGATATTCGGTATGTCGGTCGGAGGAAAAGATATAGACAATGAGGAGCTCCGTGTCGCTACATTCGAATTGATCAAGACCTACGGCGGGGATAAGATGATCAGATTCAATGAAGGATTGACCAATATGATCGAGATCCCATCCATTGAGTTCTTTGCGCGCTGCGCCCCTCCGCTTCTTTCGCTGAGGCTTTCGACCCGCGAAGCGGCGAAGATCATCACAAATGCCGGCTCGGAATGCGGATACCTTAATATTAAAAATGAATTTTACAGCGCCTCTTTGAGATCGCTGCTTTTTTGCGACAATATCAAAGCAGCTCTGGAAAAACCCCTTCTGTTCAGCGGGAAAGAGCCGCTTGGCAGGGCCTTATTAGAGGTTTCTAAGAGAGATAATTCTATGGTCGGCTTCACCGACGAAAGCGGTAAGGTGATCAATATCTTCACGCGAAACGACTTTTTCGAGCGTGTCTTTTTCCGGGCATTCTCATCTACTATTTGAAAAAGAGAAGAAAAAATATTATAATGAATCAGAGGAAGGTATGAGAAAACATTTAATATTAATTCTTTATATGGTTGTATTGCTTCTAGGGATTTTTCTTTTTTGCGATGGTTCTTCCGCGCTATCTCTTTCCCTGGGGTCATACGGAGTGCTTCTTTTTACCTTTTGCTGTTATGCTCTGGTCGGCGGCATGCAGTTCTCCGTCGCGAAAAAGGTCAACTATTCCCTGGTGCATTTTTTCATGGCATTCTCCGTAATAATGTACGGGCCATATAATACCCTTATCTTTGCGATACCATTTTCTGCCTTGTATAAATGGCTGCACCTCTATCACATAAGGAAAAATGAGATCAAGAATTCCACCGATCGGGCGAATCAGATACTGGTGAGCGTTATTTTCCGCACGATCGACATCTCTGTTCTTGGAATTTTATTCGCTCTCTGGTCCAAAAAAGGGCTGGCATTGGATTTCTCTCTCATGGAATTGTTCTTTGTTGCAGGTGCCGCATTCATTGCCGGGGCGTCCAATCTCCTATCTGTCATGATCATCCGTCTGAGATTTTCTAAGGTTATCGGCCTCCTGCCGTTGTCCATGCTTTTCTGGACGCTTATGACATTATCCGGCTACCTTGCCGCTTACTTCATGTCCCTTTCTCTTTTATTTCCTGTCATTATCATGTTCGCTCTGGTGATCGTGGCCAATTACTCGCTCTTTTTGCTTTCTGACAAAAGAGATAATCTCAATTGGCTAAATGAACGAATGGAGGTATTGAACCGGATCAATGAGATCGGATTGAAGAATAAAGATACTATCACTATGCTCCAAATAATTCAGCTGGAATTTTCCTCGCGGGGAAAGTGCGAGGATCTTACCATTCTGGAGAAGGGCGATGTGAGGTTCAAATTCGTATTTAATCCCTCCGGTTTTGAATTGAACCCTGAGATGGGAGCATTTAAAAAGGATCTGCTGCCGGAAAATATCTTTCGGAATTATAAGTTTCCTAAATACACATTAAAAAGCGTAAGTTCAAAGAATCGTTTTTATCTATTGATCTTGGGCGGGCATGACCCGATTCCGGGACACAGTGAGTTTAATTCCGTCGCGGAGACTATTGTCCTGATGTTCGAAAGAAATAAGATGATCCAGGAATTGGATGAATATAATGGTCAATTAAAGGAAATGAATGCCAAGGTTGTTAATCAGAAGAAACTGAATGAAAGAAATGCCGTACTCATTGATGACAAGATCAGAAACTCCCTCACATCAATATATGGCTATGCCACACTTTTTTCTACCGGCAAATTGGGTCCGGTCACGGCTAAACAGAAGAAAGTGCTTTTCAATATGGAGGAGAAGGTAAGAAATATTCTACTTCGCGTAGGAATACTGAGGGATTTTATCACCGATGACCATATTAAATTGAACTTTTCTTCATTTGACTACACCGAGGTCCTGAAAGAAATTGACCTGGATGAAGATCAGATCAAGGTGACCGGAGCGCATAATTTCTTTGGCGATGTCGATAAATTACGCTTTGTTATTTTGAATATCGAGGCGTATATACTTGGACATGGAGGAAAGATCAAAGGGATCGAACTCCATGGGGAGAACCATATTACCCTTATCAGGATAATCAATGATACAGTGAATGATCTCGCTGATGTAATTGATCGTAATGATGTTGACAGCATCCTTGTCGGAGAGATACTCAACACAAAGGGTTTGAATGTTTCGGTAGAGCTGAAAAAGACAAAATAAAAAAACTCTACTATAAATATATCTCTACTACTTGACATTTTTCAAAAATCGCGTATAATTGTTATTTACTGCCCATTTTTTTTAAGGGTAGTGTGCTGTTTTCGCTGGAGTAGCTCAGATGGCAGAGCAGCTGATTTGTAATCAGCAGGTCGTGGGTTCAATTCCCTCCTCCAGCTTACTTAACTTAATTACCTATATTGAAGGACTTATCAGATAAATCTAATAAGTCAATGTGGTGGGATGGCCGAGCGGTTAATGGCACCAGACTGTAAATCTGGCGGCGGTAGCGCCTGCGGTGGTTCGAATCCATCTCCCACCATTGTATTTTAGCGGGAATAGCTCAATGGAAGAGCTCCACCCTTCCAAGGTGGTTGTTGCGGGTTCGACCCCCGTTTCCCGCTCCATACCGCCCGCGTAGCTCAGCAGGTAGAGCACATCCTTGGTAAGGATGGGGTCACCGGTTCAAATCCGGTCGTGGGCTTTTACTCGAAATATAATATACGGAGGAATATATGGCAAAGGAGAAATTTGAACGAACTAAGCCACATGTCAATGTCGGCACGATAGGCCACGTTGATCATGGAAAGACCACGTTAACTGCGGCGATCACTAAATATCTGCATCTCAGGGGAATGGCAGATTATACGCCGTTTGATGCGATCGATAAGGCCCCGGAAGAGAAAGCAAGGGGAATTACGATCAATACAGCTCATGTTGAGTATTCGACAGAGAAGCGTCATTATGCTCATGTTGACTGTCCCGGACATGCTGATTATATCAAGAATATGATCACCGGTGCCGCTCAGATGGACGGTGCTGTCGTTGTTGTTTCAGCAGCTGACGGCCCCATGCCCCAGACGAGAGAGCACATTTTGCTGGCCCGTCAGGTCAATGTACCCTACATTGTCGTTTTCCTGAACAAGGTCGACATGGTCGATGATCCTGAGATGATCGAGCTGTCAGAGATGGATGTAAGAGATCTTCTGAACCAGTATGAATTCCCCGGCGACGATGTTCCTGTTATACAGGGCAGCGCTTTGAAGGCCGGCGAATCTGATGATGCTGATTCAGATGCTTATAAATGCATTCAGGAACTTCTGGATGCTAT
The DNA here is from genome assembly GCA_048635215.1 of Candidatus Atribacteria bacterium. Lineage (GTDB taxonomy): Bacteria > AUK180 > AUK180 > AUK180 > AUK180 > JAGLWT01. Next base: position 1,109 of record JAIVYW010000165.1, on the reverse strand, counting down.
GGATAACTCTATACCGGATCCTGAGAGGCCATTGGACAAACCTTTCCTGATGCCGATCGAAGATGTTTTCTCTATCACGGGAAGAGGTACGGTTGTAACCGGCCGTGTTGAGAGAGGCGTTATCAAGGTCGGAGAGGATGTTGAGATAGTTGGCCTCCGCGAGACGAGGAAGACTGTCGCGACCGGTGTTGAGATGTTCAGAAAGCTTCTTGACGAAGGCCGTGCCGGCGAGAATGTCGGAGTATTGCTAAGAGGCGTAAACAAGGTTGATGTAGAGCGCGGTCAGGTTTTGGCCAAGCCCAAGAGCATCACACCTCACACGAAGTTCGACGCGAATATCTATGTTCTGACCGCAAAGGAAGGCGGACGACATAAACCGTTTGTTACGGGATATCGTCCTCAGTTCTTTTTCAGAACTACAGATGTTACGGGATCGATCACACTTCCTGAGAATGTTCAGATCGTCAAGCCCGGTGACAACCTCACCATTATGGTCGAGTTGATCAAGCCTATCGGAATGGAGATAGGTCAGCGTTTCGCCGTTCGTGAAGGCGGCAGGACCGTTGGTGCCGGCGTTGTTGGCAAGATCCACGAATAAAGGAGTTGATATTGGATAGAGTAAGAATATATTTAAGTGCATACGATTATAGAATACTTGATAAGACCGCACAACAGATCATAAAGGAACTGAAGAGAAGTGAAGGGAAAATGGCCGGACCGATACCACTGCCTACAAGGGTTTCAAGGTACACGGTTCTCCGCTCACCCTTCATTGATAAAAAATCCAGAGAACAATTTGAGATAAGGATACATAAAAGACTTATCGATATAGTGGAATACAGTCCTAAGACCGTTGAGGTCCTGAATAAACTTGTACTGCCTGCCGGCGTAGAGGTCAAGATCAAGTTAACAAAGTGAGGAGTAGTTACAAATGAAAGTCGGACTGATCGGAAAAAAAGTGGGAATGACGCAGGTCTTCAGAGATGGTGTCAGTATTCCCGTTACCGTAATCAAGATCGAACCTAACTACGTTATCGAGATAAAGAAACGTGAAACGCACGGCTATGATGCCGTTCAGATGGGTTCGGTGAAGAATAAATGGTTCAGAG
>JAIVYW010000164.1:0-4614 GCA_048635215.1 Candidatus Atribacteria bacterium | reverse complement strand
TGGGAATGACAGAAGACATGTGTGTGGTGGAGAAGATTGTTCAAAGGTTGAAATGTTCAAAAGTTCAAGGTTGGTGCAGAAAAGAAAGTAGATGGATTCTTCGGTCGCTAATACTCCTTCAGAATGACATAAAAAAGATGTGCGGAGAATGTTATCGTGTGATTCTAACGAGGCAAAGAGTTTACACGCTCCGCTTCTTGTCAACTCTTTGCTTGGAACTTTTACATCGGGACAGACGAACGCCGGCGGCGTACGACATGTCCCATATCTTGATTGGGGGTCGGCGTGATATGATTGTAACAGACGAATTAATGCGCTAAGCGAAATAGCGATTTCCCGGTTACGGGTGTGCTTCTTTTTCTACTTCGTACATCGCACCTCGTACCTCGTACTGTTTTTATCACCTCGTACATCGCACCTCTGTCTCATCCCTCAATTGTTCATTGTCCATTGTCAATTGTTCATTGTATTTAACATGGTGCCGGGAGTCGGACTTGAACCGACACGGGACATAAGTCCCGAGGGATTTTAAGTCCCTTGCGTCTGCCAATTTCGCCATCCCGGCAAGATGTAAGAATGGAGGCGGCAACCCGATTTGAACGGGTGAATAGCGATTTTGCAGACCGCCGCCTTACCACTTGGCTATGCCGCCTCTAAATAAAAATGGTGGGCGATACTGGACTCGAACCAGTGACCCCTACGATGTCAACGTAGTACTCTAACCAGCTGAGCTAATCGCCCATTGAAAGGAAAGTGGCGGGAGCCGGAATTGAACCAGCGACACAAGGATTTTCAGTCCTCTGCTCTACCGACTGAGCTACCCCGCCATATTACTGGAGCGGGTGACCGGACTTGAACCGGCGACAGTCTGCTTGGCAAGCAGATACTCTACCACTGAGTTACACCCGCGAGTAAAAGTGAATTATAACAAAGGAACTAAGATTTGTCAAGATGTTTTTTGGGTTTTTCTACCGCTCCCGCAGAGATGATCAACTTCAAAGCCTCATCAATTTTCAAGTCCATTTCTTTCACATCTTCTTTGCGGTACATCAGGAAAAATCCGGAGGTAGGGTTAGGGGTAGTAGGGATAAAAACCGAAACATAGTCATTGCCCTTCTCATCCAGCATCGTGGTCTCGTTTGTCATGAATCCGAGGGATTTAATTCCTTTAGAAGGATAGTCTATCAAGACAACTCTTTTGAAGAGCTTCATCTCGCTTGTCCCGAGAAAAGCATTTGAAATATCCTTAATCGATTGATATATCTTATTAACAATGGGAACCCTGTCAATTATCCATTCCAAAAGCAGGAAAAGTTTTTTGCCGAAGAAATTTCTGGCAATAATTCCGATGATAAAGATAAGGAGCAATATTACTACCAAGCCGATACCCGGAATTACGGGCAAGCCGAATTGACTGTTCAATAAATTCATTATCGGCCGGATCAATTTATCTCCGAGGCGGACGATCTGATAAAATGCCCACAGAGTAATCGAAATAGGGACCACTACAAAGAGGCCCGCCAAAAATATACTATTCAGTTTTTTCATTTTTCACCTTTTGACGCACATTTATCAAGAGCCAGTTGATCTTTCTATCATCAGAGTCCAGTATCCGGAAGTGAAGGTTCTTGTATTCAAATGTCTCGCCCTTCTTAGGTATCCTTTCCAATAAGGTCAGGACAAATCCTCCTACGGTTTCCACATCTTCCTTGGGGAGTTCGATATTCAATTTCTCTTCTATTACTTCGATCTCCACGGATGCTTTGATCTTGTAGGTATTCTTCTCGATCTTCTCGATATCTTTATGATGCTTGTCATACTCATCTTCGATCTCGCCTATGATCTCTTCAATGATATCCTCCATAGCCACCATGCCGGCGGTGCCGCCCCATTCATCAAGAATTATCATCATCTGCATCTTTTTCTCTATCATCAATTTCAGCAATTCATCCAATTTAACCGTTTCCGGCATAAAGATGGGTTTGCGCATAAGCTCTTCAAGATTAAATTTCTCAGCGGTCAGCCCTATCAGATCCTTGATATAAAGGATGCCGACAATATTATCCGGATTTTCCCTGTAAACAGGTAATCTCGAAAAACCCTTGTTCTTGAATGTTTTGAGCACTTCCGCCATGGCGGTATCGTGTTCGACCGCTTCTAATGCGGTTCTGGGGATCATGATCTCGCTTGCTTTAATATTTGAAAATCCGATTATAGAGGTGAGCATATCCTTCTCTTCCTCCTCCAGCTCCGAATCTTTTTCAATAATATTTTTGAGCTGGTTCTCCGTCAGGTATATCGGATAATCCCTGGAGACGATCTTACTTTTACTGCTCTTCAGAATGACGGAAATAGCAATGCTGAGCGGGAAGAAGGGAAAGTAATACATGAGATTTCCGAAATTGAGCAAGGTCTTCACATTCTTACCGGTTAAATTATGTGAAAATTTATTAAGAAATACCGATATCAGCGCCGCGTACAGAAGGAAAAAGCCTATGAGGACAAATTCCCAGAAGATCGGGTTCAATACTTGAGGTAATGAGTAAATATATACAAGCACCCCCAATGATGTGATATTCAAAAGCATCAAACCGATGATAGCGCGGAATTTCTTATCGGCAGATATTTCCTCACCCGGGGAAAGATAGACCATCACCTTTGAAAGAAAGGAGATGACCAGCACAATATTAAGCCAAACAAAAAATATCAGATTGAGTAATAGGGGGTGCATGTCAGCGCTTCACCTCTTCGTCCATTTTTTTATTCCACTCGACCCAGGAATTATCGATGTCTTCTTCGGTCAAGTCGCGGACCGTGGTCGTACCGTCCTTTGAAATGGTTATTCGCTGCATATTCTTGATGATCTCAAGCCATTCTTCCTTGCTAACTCTCTTAAAGGGTTTATCGATACGCCTGAAAGGCCTTTTCATCTTGCTCGGATTTCCCTGATTCTGCAAATAGAATTCCCGGGGATCTTCAATATTATTGGAATAGACCCACACCTCGCCTTTGATAACATCAAGCTGAACAACATCCTTCTGATTACAATCGATCTGAAAGATAGTGCCGCGTATGGTTGCGGATGCCAAGGGGGTCTCTATTTCCAAAGATTCCATTTCTCCCAGAGCATCTATCTTGGAATAGATCTGACCCTTTTTAATCTTGATCTTTATATCACTTTTCCTTTTTCCCTTCTCATCAACCTCTTTTTAGAGCTTCAGCACATCTACCTCAGTAAGTGGCGCCATACGGATGATCTTGCCCAGATCGAGCGCCAATTCGGCTCGGGACTCATTAAGGGTCTTCACCTTTTCACCACCGATCACTTCTTCCTTCTCTTGCATGAAACTCCACTTTTCAGCATCAAGCTGAGCCTTTTGGGCATTGCCTTCAAGATAGGAAACTACTCCTGAAACATCGGTTCCCTTCTTCTTTTCACTATCCCCTGCGGAGATAAGCAGGAATGCCGCCAGCAGCAGGCAAGTAATTACGATTATGCGCTTCATTTTTCTACCTCTTTTTTAAATCTGTATATAACATAGACTGTATTGTTACTTTGGTCGAAATACTCACCTTCAAAGGTCAGAAAATTAACATACTCACCGCGTAGATCAAGATCCTCGTCGCCCTTCAGGAGGAACTTCATGAATATGGCTCCCCAGCGTTTTGCGTCCGTTTTCGCGGCCAGTTTTTTCATCGGCAACTTTCCGGGAGCGTCAGAGATTCCGATCACCTGATAATAATCTCCATTTACGAATTCTTCGATAACTTCACGAATACTTTTCTCGCCTGATAGGATGCTTCTTTCCAGAGAAGCCAGATTTCTGATCTCCGTCGGCGTCAGTTTCCTGGTCGGCTCCAATACGGGTTTAGACACCGGCTCTTTAGGAGGAGGCGTTTTTGTACATCCCGCAAATCCCGCCAATACTATAATGATCAAAAAAAGACGGAGTAACTTATTCATCAACGGCCTTAACTATTTGACCTTTGTCAAATCCGCTTCCCGAAAGTACCTCGCAAATGGCATATTTTTCTTTCAGATCAACTACTCTGATAGTGCCTTTGAACTCATTCTCGGAACCGAGGGAAAGGCCTGTATCGGGATCGATCAGCTCCTCGCCGATCGCCTCCACTTGGAACACCGTGCCCATTTCAATACCGTAATTGCTGCCGCCGTTGATATAGACCATTCCATCGGAAGAGATCTTCATTGTTTTGCCTTCCCATGCTTTATTGGCTACCTTTTCAGTAATAAAATATACAGCTTTCTGAATGGCCTGCCTGACCGCCTTGCCGAGAGGAGATTTCTGCATCTTGGAAGTACGGAAATCGATGCCGCGGCGGCTGCCGCCCAGATCAAAACCCATGCCTTTGCTCTCGCCGACGGTATGCTCCGCTGCAATGATCTCTCCGGTATTTACATCATATACCCTTATATCGATCCCCACTTTGGCGTAAAACGCCTTCCCGCCAATGCGAATCCCTTTAATCTTGACACCACTTCCGCCGGAAGAGGCCTTATTGATAAATTCCGTGACAGACCCCGTTATCAGATATTGAACTCCAAGCAATTTACCGGCCTGTGCCGAGGTCTGTCCCGTTATCGCTCCGGTC
>JAIVYW010000163.1:0-4514 GCA_048635215.1 Candidatus Atribacteria bacterium | reverse complement strand
GGAACGCGGATTTGAGAATAATGAGAGATTGGTCTTCTTCACCGTTCCCAATCTCGTCGCCATGAACACATTTCTCTGATCATCGAACTCATCCACGACAACTATGGAACGGATCTTCTCCTGCTGTGTCAAAGGAAGAAGATTTACGATCGCCCTTCCCTTGGCCTGCTTTGAGCCCTCGGGGATCTGATAGCCCTTCATCCAGTAACACTTTCCCGCTGATGTGAATATGAGCAAATATGAGTGCGTACTTGCCTGATACATCTGCTCAACGAAATCGTCATCCTTTGTCTTAATGCCGCGGGATCCTTTTCCACCTCTATGCTGTGTCCGAATAAGATTCGAGGCCATACGCTTCACATAGCCGCTATGGCTCAATAGAATAACAATGTCTTCTCTTGATATCAGGTCTTCAGCGGAGATGTCTTCTTCATCATCTATGATCAAAGTCCTTCTTTCGTCATTAAAGGTTTCACGAAGGTCAAGCAATTCCTTTTTAAGTATTCTCTCGATCTCTCTCGGATTTGCCAGAATACTCTCATAATTCTCAATTTCGCTGTATTTTTGTTTTAATTCATTCTCAATTTTATTTCTCTCCAGTCCCGTAAGCTGATGAAGCCTCATGTCGAGGATGGCCTGAGCCTGAAGTGTAGTCAATTTGAATTTCGATTTCAGCTCTTCTCTTGCCTCTTCTGTGCTGGCGGATTTTCTGATGATCGCGATTATCAGGTCAATATTGTCAAGAGCTATCTTCAGGCCTTCAAGTATGTGAGCCCTTCTTTTGGATTTACTCAGGAGGTATTCCGTCCTTCTTCTTACAACGCCCTTACGGTGAACAATATGGCAATCCAGCACCTGCGGCAATGTGAAGACCACCGGTTTGCCTTTATCTATGGCAAGCATAATCGCGCCGAATGTTATCTTCATCTGAGTGTGTTTAAAGAGTTGATTAAGAACAACCCGGGGGATGGAATCTTTTTTCAATTCTATGACGACCCTGATGCCTTTTTTATTGGATTCATCACGGATATCATGTATCCCCTCAATGGTGCCTTTATCCGCCAGAGCTGCGATAGCTCCGATCATATTGGCCTTATTCACCTGATACGGGATCTCTGAAACTATAATGATAGGACGGCCGGTCTTATCTTCTTCTATATTCGCCTTGGCCTGGAGTTTGATCTTTCCGCGGCCGGTCTTATACATATCCAGCAATCCCTGTCTGCCCATAAGGAAAGCGGCTGTGGGAAAATCAGGGCCTTTAATAAACGCCATCAGATCTTCCGCCGTGGCCTCTGTATTGTCGATCTTGTGGATCAGAGCGTCTATCACCTCTCCCAGATTGTGCGGGGGAACATTTGTCGCCATGCCGACCGCGATACCGGAAGAGCCGTTTACCAGAAGATTGGGAAGTAATGAAGGGAGAACAACGGGCTCTTGTGTGGTTTCATCGAAGGTAGGCGCGAAATCAACCGTGTCCTTATCTATATCCTCAAGCATCGTCATCGCTATTTTCTGCAATTTGACCTCGGTATAACGGTATGCGGCTGCCGGATCACCGTCGATCGAGCCGAAATTACCCTGGCCGTGAACCATCGGATAACGCAATGAGAAGTCCTGCGCAAGGCGGACGATCGTATCATACACCGCCTGATCACCGTGGGGGTGGTACTTCTTGATGACCTCACCGACCACACCGGCGGATTTGATGAATCGTTTGTTTGGAAGAATACCTTCCTTGAGCATAGCATAAAGGATACGCCTGTGAACCGGCTTCAAGCCGTCTCGGATATCCGGAAGGGCTCTGCCTATTATAACGCTCATGGCATAATCGATATATGAGGCTTCAACCTCTGTTTTGATATTTACATTTCTAATATTTTCAACCATTTTCAGCTCCGTTAAATATCTATATTCTTGGCTCTTAATGCCGCTTTTTCAATGAAATTCCTTCTATCCTCCACATTATCTCCCATGAGTATGGTGAAGGTACGGTCTGACTCCGCGATATCCTCAATTGTGACACGCAGGAGTGTTCCTGTGGCTGGATTCATCGTGGTTTCCCAAAGCTGGTCGGCATTCATCTCGCCGAGACCTTTGTATCTCTGTACTTCATAACCTTTTTTTCCGAACTCTCTTATCGCATTCGGAATATCGAAAATAGAGCCGTAATCGCTTATCGCGGCATTATCGGTGATAACGAACGCATTGTCCTTTGAAAGAACATCGATCTCAAAATCCTTTTTAAGCTGATTCATTTTTCCCTCAAGGATGGAAAATACGGGGGGAAGATCATCTTCATCGCCATCTGTGGAAAGGCCGAATTTAAGGTTCAACTCCTTCCATATCTGATCCATCGTGCGCCCGAGCTTTAATTTATCCAGATATTCCTGCAGGGAAATATGATACATTGCCAAAGAATGCTCATCCTCTATTATCGCGTCCACCGCTGCTATGATCCCACTGATCTCCTTCTGCTGATATTCCCTTCGGAAATCACTGCTCTCGTTGATGACCTCGAATTTGATATTCTCCACCGCATGACTCAAAAGGAATCTATTCATCTCGCGCTCATTCTTCATGTATTTGAGCTTGCTGCCTTTTTTCACTCTGAACAATGGAGGCTGGCCGATATAAATATACCCTTCATCGATGAGCTCCTGCATATATCTGAACAGGAAAGTAAGTATCAATGTGCGTATATGCGAACCGTCGACATCGGCATCTGTCATTATGATGACCTTGTGATATCTCAATTTGGATATATCGAATTGTTCGGCGATACCGCAGCCGAGAGCGGTAATGATATTTCTTATCTGTTCATTGACAAGTATCTTATCCAAATGTGTCTTCTCGATATTCAGTATCTTTCCCCTTAGAGGCAGGATCGCCTGCGTTTCTCTGTTCCTGCCCTGTTTCGCTGAGCCGCCGGCTGAGTTTCCCTCAACAATGAAGAGCTCTGAGATCTCAGGATCTTTGGAGGAACAATCGGCCAATTTACCGGGAAGGCCGGAGCCGCCGAAAGAACTTTTCTTTCTGGTTATATCCCTCGCCCTCCGGGCCGCTTCACGGGCTTTCATTGCCAATACTGTTTTACTTATGATCCGCTTTGCTTCAGTGGGATTTTCCTCGAAATAGGTACGCAAGGCATCGAAGACCATAGAGGCGACCAGTCCTTTGACCTCGGTATTCCCGAGTTTCGTCTTTGTCTGGCCCTCGAATTGCGGCTCGGGGATCCTTACCGACATCACCAGTGTAAGCCCCTCTCTGGCATCGTCGCCGGAAAGAGATTGTTTCGCGTCTTTAAGGAGGTTATAATTCTTGGCATATTCGTTTACCGCTCTGGTCAGAGCGCTCTTATACCCGATAAGGTGAGTGCCGCCTTCGCGGGTGTTGATATTATTGACAAAGGTGTACATCGATGACGAATACCCCTCGGTATATTGCATCGCCACTTCTATTTCTATATCATCCTGCTCTTTTTCCACATAGATTATTCTCTCATGAATAGGAGTTTTTACTCCCACCAGATGCTCAACGAATGAGACGATACCGCCTTTTGAGAAGTGTTTATCCTCCACCTTCGGCATTTCTCTCTGATCCTCGACCGATATTTTCAATCCCTTATTCAGAAAGGCCAACTCCCTCATCCTGCCGTTAATAATATCATAGGAATATTCCGTTGTCTCAAATATCCCGGCATCGGGCATGAAGAGAACGGAAGTTCCGGTTTCTGCTGTTCTACCCTCGGGCAATGGTGCCTTGGTCACAGGTCCCTGCGGATGCCCCTTTACATAGCTTTGCTTGTATCTGAAGCCGTCACGCTTAACCTCGATCTTCAGCCATTCCGCCAGGGCATTTACCACTGAAACACCGACACCGTGAAGGCCGCCGGAAACCTTATATGACTTGTGGTCGAATTTTCCGCCCGCATGCAATTTGGTCATAACGACCTCAAGGGCGGAAATCCCTGATTTCTCATGAATGTCTGAGGGAATTCCTCTTCCGTTATCAGAGATCTGAACACTGTTGCCGGGAAGGATCGAAACCCTTATCTCGCTGCAATACCCTGCCAGGGCCTCATCAATACTATTATCCACTACCTCATAAATAAGGTGATGCAGCCCCTCAACGCCTGTGGAGCCGATGTACATACTGGGCCTTTTCCTGACCCCTTCAAGTCCTTCTAATACTTTAATGTCTTTCGAACTGTAATCATTAGTCATTACTTATTTTCCTCTTCATTCTTTTTTAATATTGTTGTTAAATACGGCCCAAAAAGGTCTTTGGAGCCGGCGGTTTTCTTTAATTGTTCTTTTTCATTTTTATCCAATTGAAGGAAATCCTTCTTTACCGGGGATTTAATAAAAATGGAATCGGGGGAACGGCCCGGGCGGAAGCGGGTGATTATCCGATCAACTCTGCAGTCAAATTCACCCCTGATGCACTCCAAAATGCTATGGCCTTCCATTCTGATCTTCGTCGCCCAGAGAGGGGAGTCAACGGATACATAC
>JAIVYW010000162.1:0-4657 GCA_048635215.1 Candidatus Atribacteria bacterium | reverse complement strand
CCGATCTTGATGGAAGCGATGGAGATGGGCATCCCGGTTATTTCAACCGCTATTTCGGGGATCCCCGAATTGGTGGAAAATGGCGTTTCCGGTTTCCTTTTTGATACCGTTGAAGAGGGGAGGAAGGTATGCCTGAATGTTTTTAACAACGGTGTACCGGGCAGCATCATATCCAATGCCAGAGGAAGGATATTGAGGGAGTTTCACGGGAATGCTAATTTGAAGAAGAAGGAGAGGGATCTGCTGTGAAAGTACTTTTTATTATTGACTCATTATCCATCGGCGGCGCGGAAAGAGTCGTTATCAATCTCGCTCAATATTTCAAAAAGAAAGGCGACGAACCCATTATAATCACATTGAGGCCCGAGAATCACTTCTCCCGTGAATTGGGTGATATTCGTGTTTATTGCTTGAATAAAAAACACAGGATCGATATTGCCTTCTTTTTTCAACTCAAGAAACTCATAAAGGAACTCGCGCCTGATATCATCAACGCTCATCTATTTACCTCAGCATTGTGGACCAGAGCGGCAATAACAGGGATGAAAAAGGCACCTCCGGTCTTCGTTACATATCATAATGTCCTGTGGAATGAAAAATGGTATACGCCTCTCCACAAAGCCGCAAATAAATTTCTACATAAAAAAACAAAAGAACATATATTCGTTTCCGAGGATGTCCGATCATTTTATCGTAAAGCCGAAGGGCTGGAAGGGAAAGTAATATATAATGGAATAGATACCGATAAATACTCTTTCACCTCGGATGAGAAGTCCGGGAAAAAATTACTCTTTGTCGGAAGACTGATAGAGCGAAAAGGGGTGAAGGATCTCTTTGAGATATTCAAGCGACTGCCGGAGGAATATTCACTCACCATTTGCGGCGTTGGGCCCATGGAAAAATTCGTGCGGGAAAAAACCGGCGCTAGGATCGCATTTTTCTCAACGCAGGAAACCGCAAGGCTTTATCATGAACATGATATGCTCCTTCTGCCGTCGTACTGGGAAGGATTTGCCCTGGTCGTGCTTGAGGCCATTTCTTCCGGGCTGCCGGTAACCGCATATCACGCCCCTGGACTTATCGATCATCCCCTGAAAGAGTTCATCTCCTTTGTGGAAGTGGGAGATATTGAGGGATTTGTTGAAAATATTCTTTGTTTCGGGTACAATAAAGAACTTGCAGAGAAGGGAAGGGAATTGATATCACGGGATTTTTCGATCGCTGCAATGGGCAAGAATTATCGGGAGCTGTTTATATATAAATGTTGACCATACTGTTTTTCATCTTTCTTTTTCCTGTTTTTCACCATTATGCGGGATTCCCGCTCTCTATGCTGATCCTGAACATACTGAAAAAAGAGAAGAACTGGAAAAAGCTTAATTACATTCCAAGTGTTTCTGTCATCGTAATTACAAGAAATGGTGAAGCATCTATCGGTCCGAGAATAGAAAATATTTTAGCATCTGATTATCCTGAGGATAAAATGGAGCTGATCGTCATGTCGGACAACTCCGAAGACAATACCGTTGAGATATTGAAAAAATACCCAAAGGTCAGAAGCTTCCAGTCAGACAAGCGTGTCGGCAAAGCGGCATTACTGAATAAGGCCGTCAAGACAGCAACGGGAAAGATCCTGATATTCACGGATGACAATACCGAGTTTGACAAAGAGAACATCAGAGAACTGGTCAAACCTTTTTATTATCATGACATCAGCGCGGTATGCGGAAAGCTTATTCTGAAGGGCAAAAATCATTTCGAAGCGCTCTGTTGGAACATGGAATCATTTTATAGATCCGTTGAAGGGAAGTTCAACTGCGTTATCGGGGCTAACGGCGCTAACTATGCCGTCAGAAGAGAGATCTACACCCCGCTTCCGGAAGACCGCCTCATCATGGATGACTTTATCAATACCATGAATATTCTTTCCCAAGCCGGGAACATGGTATATAACCGGGCTGCCTTTGCTTTCGAAGAGCACGATTCCGGGCTGTCAAGGGAATTTGAACGAAAAGCCCGTATAGGGCGCGGAAATGCCAATGCATTGCCATATATATGGAAGATGTTGCGGGGAAGTAAAAAGATCCTGGCGGCGTATTTCATGATCTCTCATAAGCTGCTGCGCTGGTTTATGCCCCCAATTCTCATTATTCTCTTTATTATAAGCGGACTGTTCTCCATGGAAGAGTTTGATCTGATCACACTCTTTTTTCTACTCCAGGCAACTGCCTATATATTTGGAGGTGTCGTTTACTTCATGAAGAAGCCTATTTCCATTATTTTCTGGAGCAGTTTCGCTCTGTTTTTTGGAATGATCGTAAATCCGAAAAAGAAAGTTCCCTATTGGGATGTGTGATCATTTCTCTGAAATAGTACTTTTGACCCCTTTTGCGCTGAGCTCTTCTTTAAGCTGAGCGGCGGGCGTCTTATCTTCAAAATTAAAGGTCATTTTGTATCCGGCAGGTGTTTCAAGAATATTTCCGCCATGTTTTTCCATAAGTGGCTCGAGAACTCCCAATTGATCATCATTCAGGACAGCGGTTTCAACCACAAATTCCTTTTTTGTCATATCTCCGAGAATATCATCCTTATCGGTTGAGAAAAGATCGTCAAGATCAATATCTTCTTCATCAGTTTCTTTTCCTTTCTCTATTTCTTTTTCTTTTTTGGGAACCTTATCATCACCCGCCACCGCTTTTTTGTAAATGAAGAAATAATATGAAGCAGCGGCAGCAACGATAACGATGAAAATTATCAATATCACGGCAAGAGGGGATCTTTTCTTCTTAACTTGATCGCTTTCGTCAGATTCCTCTTCTATCTCTTCCTCCAGTTCTTCTTCAAGATCTTCGTCTTCCAATACTTCTTTCTCATATTCTTCGGTGATGGTCGGCGTAAGTTCTTGATCAGCAGTCGACAAGCCGTCCTCAATAGCGGAAGGAGGCGGCTCTATCTCTGCCGTCTCTTCCTGTGGAATGGGTTGTGGGGCGGGAGTGTTCTCCATATGTGCCATTTCATCTTCAAAGCTCGAAGCTATCGTATCCTCCTCTTTCTTAGGCTCTTCCGGAGGCTCGGGAGGCAGGTCGGATTCCACGGTGGCCTCATAAAGGTCTTCCTGGCCATCCTCAATGAGAATGCCCCACGAAGAGGTTACGCCCTCCTGGTCATCTCCATCAGTGGAATCTTCCATGATCACCGTTGGTTCATTGCCGGTTTTTGCTACATCCACGGGGTCGTGGTCTTCCTCAGCACCCGCGGGAGCCATCACTTCGGTCTGAGTATCTTCTTCAACATCAAATTCTGTCTCATAGGGCTTGGTCTCGCCCCCGGCTCCACCATCGCCTTCTGCCCCTTCAATAAGATCATACCATTTGGATTCCGTGGCGATCTTCCCGCCGATCTGAACGACGATGCGGATCTCACAGGGGAAATCACCGCCGATGGGAACCTCCAATGGAATAATAAATTCATTCTCTTTATTTGCCCCGATAAATAATTCGAAGTCCTGCGTTAGAAGGTTCTGCCCATCCTTCTCGCGGAAGATCAGGGAGACGGTGGCGTCCTGGCCCTTTTTCTCCTTGTTTTTCAGTGTAACACCCACCTTATCCACTTCCAGAACTTGTTGATTGGAATAAATGGGGTTAACCTTCAGAACTTCTATCATCATACCTCTATTTTACATTTTATCAAATTTCAATACACTAATCAAAAAACAAAGTCTTTTATGGAAGAGAGTTCGTCCTTGAACGAATTGACAATGTATTCCCTTACATCAAGGGAAGACTCTAATTCCATGATCAATGGAAGATGGGCAGCTATATTCTTCAACTCCATCGATGAGATCAATTTTTTGATCACCGGGATCTTCCAGGGCACCATGGAGAATATCCGCATGCCCAGGATCAGAAGAACGATGAACTCAATTGGGTTCGATGCCATTTCCCCGCAGACAGAGACCTCGACATCTTTGTTTTCAACATTGTCCGCAAGAAGCTTCAGGACTTTCAAGACGGACGGTTCTAATCCGGAATACAAATAGCTTACCTTCTCATTTCCCCTGTCCACCGCCAATGTGTACTGTATCAGGTCATTTGTCCCAACAGAGAAAAAATCAACATATTTCGCCATTTTGTCCGCAAGAAGCACCGCGGAAGGGATCTCTATCATAATGCCGAATCTATATTTTTGCAGTTCGAGGCCTTCGTCAATTAATTCTTTTTCGAGATCTTTCAAAATTTCCTTGATCCTCTTTATCTCATCAATATTTGTGATCATAGGGATCAGAATGGAAAGATTTCCACTGCAATTCGCCTTCAACGCTGCTTTCAATTGAATGCGAAGCAAGGATTCATTAGCCAGCTGGAAACGTATAGCGCGCCATCCCAGAAATGGGTTATCCTCCTTCCGCAATTCGATCTCATTTATCATTTTGTCGCCGCCGACATCAAATGTTCGAACGGTCACCGGTAAATTCTCATTTGCCGACAATACCTTTCTATAATAATTGAATTGCTTCTTTTCCGTTGGAAATGCCGCGGATGTATCTACCAAGAACTCGGTTCTGAAAAGTCCGATCCCCTCGGCTTTGTATTTTTTCACAAGAGGAAGTTCTTCCACTATCTCTATATTGGCCTGGATCCCGATCTTGACCCCGTCC
>JAIVYW010000161.1:0-4658 GCA_048635215.1 Candidatus Atribacteria bacterium | reverse complement strand
GTCAAGGAGTTTAAGGCGGTGTTGAAAAAGCTTGTACTCCTCCTCGTAGATCTTCCTGATCTTATTGGAGGGAGAGAATATACAGTACCCGCGGAGGCCGTCTAATATAAGCAGATCATTGCTCTTTATCCGATTATGTGCGTCCGTTACCATACTGACAGCGGGAATATTCAATGATCTTGCGACGATCGCCGCATGTGATGTATATCCGCTTCGGGATATGACAAACCCGAGAACCTTCTCTTTATCAAGCCGGGCCAGATCGGTGAGTGTTAGAAATTCAGCTACTATGATAACCGGATCCAAAAGGCAAAAATCTTCGCCGGAGCCCAGTTCGGCCAAGCCGTCTATTATTAGATGCGCGGCCTCATAGATATCATTTGCGCGCTCTGAAATATACAAATTGCGGATCTTCGAGAGTTTGATCTTCCAATTATTCGCGGTAACCTTAATGGAATATTCTGCATTCACCTTTTTCAATTTTATATTATCCACGATTTCTCCGATAAAGAGCGGATCGGTAAGCAGAGCGGATTGTGCGTCAAAGATCTGTAATGTTTCCATATCCAGATTTTCATTGAGATTTTCTTTCATTTCCATGACCTTCTTCTTGGCATTATCCAGGGCATGGTAGAATCTATCGATCTCGTCGGATATTTCCTCATAATTAAGCTTACGGGCAAAGTTGTTTTCTTCCGATTTGACCAGTACATATGCTCTTCCAGTAGATATACCCGGAGATATTGCAAGGCCTTTTATTACTTGCTCTGTTTTCAAGTACTCATTAATATTCATTCTACTCCTCTTTGGCAAAGAATTCTTCCAATTGTTCGAAAAATTTCTCCTCGTCGATCCCGGAAAGACGGATCTTTATCCTGGCGCCGCTTTCGATTCCCAGGGACAGCAATCCCAGAATTGACTTCGCGTTGACCTCAATATCATCTTTTACCAGGAGGACCTCGCCTTTAAATACACTGGTCAATTTGACAAATTCGGTGGCTGGCCGAAGATGAAGACCGTGTTGATTCATTATAGTGAACATTCTTTCATTCATATTATTCCCCAGGTTACCAGCAATACCGCGACGGCCAGGTTTAACAGAAATACCGCCCATTCCCTTTTTATGTATTTGATCACAAGGTAATCCGCGATCATAAAAAATATAAAGATATAGAACCAGATAGATGTTTTGACATCGGTCATCTCAAATACCTTGGAAAGAACTAGTGAAAAGGACACGACAAAGAGCAAATATGACGAGTAATTAAGTGTTTTCTCGAAAAAATAGAACTTTTTTGTAAATTTGAACGCCAATCGGCCATGGCGAAAAGTTCTTTTGAAGCCACCCATTCTATAATAAAAGTGTACATAATTAAAGAATGCCAATCCGATGGCCAGAGCGACAAAAACCGTCCCTTTGAAACCCTCGGCCAAGAGCGCTACAGATAGCGTGCAGAATGCAATGAGGAATGTCCGGAGATTGAACCAGAAAAAGGAATCCCCTATGGAAGCGAGAGGGGCCATCAGTGAATTTCTCATTGAAACGATCTTTGCTTCATCCTCATTGAGAAGAAGCATTTTTGAGTGGAGAGCCAATATATACGAACTCATATAGGGCTGAGTGTTGAAATAGCTCCATTCCTTTATCAATCTTTGTTTCATTTCTTCCTTACCGAAGAGGAATCTATATACAGGTATGATCGCATAAAGGTAGCCGTATAATTGCATGTATTTGTAGTTCCAGAGATTTTGGACGGAAAGCATTCTCCTCACAACCTTTTTCAATACACGGTTGAGCCCGATCTTACCCATTCCTCACTCCTTTGCCTTCTTTTATTAAAAAAACAATAAATAAGAGTACTGTCAATAGGTTCCAAAGAGGACTTATCCCGGACAATAGTGTTAATATTATGAGAAGCAGGGCCGGATATATGGGGAGATCGTTCCTTCTCAATTTTCTGAAAATATTCAAAGCTATCTTCGCGACAAAGCCTACGATGAAGATAATAAATATCAGATTCAACTCTCTTCCGGGTTCAATAAAAGACAGTATTTGTTTAGAAAACAGCAGCATCAGAAAAAAGTAGAAATAAAGCTGAATAAAATTTAAAGAGAAAAAGAGAATGAAACCCCATTTGGCCACGGATTCAAAGGTCTTGAACTCCCCTGACAATATATACCTCTTACTATATTCAACAAGGTAAGAATTGAACTGCCGCAAGAGAATGTCAAAATATGCGCTTACGAACGATACCAGGATAGCAAGTGACAGAAGCAATACCAAAGAGGTGGCCCAGTTATAATTGGTTATGGCGAAACCCTGTTTTTTAAGAAAGAGAAGCGCAACTATAAGGAAGTTACCCGAAAGCACTTGATTAGGGACATAGCTGCTTCCGATCGGAAGGGAGAAAAGATAGAAAAGTTCTAAAACGACAGCGCCGGTAAGGAGGAAGTATCTGAATTCGGGCGGAAGATCAAAAAAAATGGTCAAGACCAGCACGGTAAGGGGAATGAAGATAATTGGGCGGGACAGCATGAATTGCCCCCATATCAAATTCTCAATTGCCAGCAGGCCGGAAATCAGGGAAAAGACCGTTAATGTGATCATCATATATTAATTTCGTACTCTCCCTCTTTTATGAAAATATTCACCGAAATCCCCTGAAGGATCTCTTCCACACCGGATTCGGAATTAGAAACAGTGCGTATGGGGTAAGTGATCACCCGCCAATCCTCGGGAAATGTAAATTTCAGGGACATGTCAAACGGCTTGTCAAAGAGAATGAGTTCATTTGTAAACAGGTCAGATGTGGCTCCGCAACAATATACTTCATTCGAAGGAAGAACTTTGATCTTCTCGTCTTCCGAAGATATCGCTACATTCCATTGTTGTACCAATTCCTTACTTTCATCGAGTATCTCGTTATTTATTTTAAACCCATCGGATGATACCTTTATTGTTTTTCTTAAAATATCCTCAAGGGAAAACACCAATTCCGAATCACCGATAATTGAACTCCCGTATTTCTCCGAGCCGTAATTGTTTAATATCTTCTCATTTCTGTACATCTCTGCCGCGGTTATACCCGGCGTCACCGAAAGATCCAAGAGAGAGAAGCGTGGATGGTCGTCATATAGCAATTCTACTTTTTTATCCTTGAGATAATACCCGTCATGTATCGTTTTCACGCCGGAGGTATCTGACATATCTATTCGTTTGTGATAATATTCCTCTTTTCTTGTCATCACAGAAAGAATATTTCTGTTCATCTTGGAGATATCCCATTCATAAATGGTTCCTCCTGACATTGAGAAATATGCGGCGGATCCGACTTTTTCAGATGATGTCCTTTTCGACCGGGTTCAGATGTGTTCGTTGATAAATAGTATCTCCAAACTCGGACTGCTTGATAAGGTGCTCAAAGATCGCATGCCGCAGATGCGGGATGTAAACTCCTCCGAAAACGCCGTGCCAATATGAGCAATTACACTGAGCTCGAAACAGGTCCATCTTTTCTTCAGGCGGAGAATCCTTAAACTTTCGGCTAATTTGCAGCATTCTTCTGAGCATGATATTGATCTCAGGGTACTTCACCGAGAAATTTGACCAGAAGCCGCCCTTGATGTAGACCTTCTGCTCTTCACCAACATGGTCTTTGAGCTCTCCTAATGCGTCCTGGCCCGAGGGGGAAAGGACCCACTCCATCATTTCCGGATAGGAACAGGCGGGAATATTTATCCTTCCCATATTATCCGTATCATTGCTTTGCCCAAAATGGACGGTCTCCAGATCATCAAATTCCCGCAAGGCCGTCAAGAAATTCCGGAGCCACCCCTTATCGTAGACGAGTTCATGCGTCCCCGGCCAAAGTCCGAACTTTTCACCATCATCCGCCATCGTAATGAGTTTTCCGGGGAAGCGCTTCAGAAACTCCATTACTTCTTCTACCGGATGAAACGGCATCAGATACCGCAGGGTTTTTGAAATAGGGAATGACTCCACATTTGAATCCAGATGTTCCGCATAGAATTTTCCGGAAAGGTCCACCCTGTCAAGGCCTGCGTATTGGAAATGGTACTCATCCAGAGGGATTTGTTTTATTCCTGCAGCCGAAAGTATTTCAGGGAAATGCGGTTCCCAAACCCTTTCAGCAAGCCAGGCGGCGGATGATACCTTTCCGAAAGTATCTTCCAGTTTTTTACGGTAAAGTGTTATTTGATCAATCGCATCCTGCCTAGGTATGTTTGAAATTATGGGTTCGTAATAGGCACCGTTAATGATCTCGACATTTCCTGAATCCACCAGTGCGCGTATATCTGAAATATATGACGGAACATTCTTTTCCAGCCATTCGAGCAAGTATCCGCTGAAGTGAAGCGAAAATTTGATTTCCGGAAAGCTGCCCAAGACCTCAACCAACGGGCCATAGCTTTTTTCAAAAGCTTCTTTCAGCACAAAGCCGAAGTTACCCACCGGCTGATGATTATGAAAGCAAAGGATCAGGCGGGTCTTCATCTGCAACTGCCTTTGAATTTTTCAATAAACTCCGTATCGATCATGATCTTCGCGGAATTACATGTCAATTGAAGACACAATTTGATCCCCTTATCTATCATCTTTTCAAATATCTGTATATCCGAAGTTGATAAGAAGAGAT
>JAIVYW010000160.1:0-4682 GCA_048635215.1 Candidatus Atribacteria bacterium | reverse complement strand
CTTTTGCTGATAAACTCTATGTTGGCACATGTCCTCGATGTGGGATTCTCCTATCAGGGAAGTCGCATCAGATATCCTTCATTGAGGTTGGTTCAGAGTTCGACGAATGGTCAGACGTAGTTCGTGTTTTTCCTGAGCCCATGAAGACCTTTACCAGTCATAGAATTCCCCGCGTTGTCACCGATTCACTTGTTGAAGCAGACCGTTGTCTCCAAGCCGGTGCATCCACTGCGGCTTGCGTCATGTTCGGTCGTGCACTTGAGGCTGTTTGTCGCGACTTACTTCAGCCAAAAAAGTCTTCTTCAATTCGGAAAAGAAGAGATCAGAAATATAGGCGTCGTCTCCGGCGGCGCGGCTTCTTTGATACCGGACGCGATCAAGGAAGGGCTCGACCTCTATATTACAGGCGAGGCCTCACATTCCATGTACCATTTTGTGAAAGAGGCCCGCCTGAATGTTGTCTTTGGCGGCCATTATAATACGGAAAAATTCGGCATATTGAAATTGGGCGATCTGCTCGAAAAGGAATTCGGCCTCAAGAGCGAGTTCATCGATATCCCCACCGGCTTCTGATGAAAGAAGTTATTCTCAAGGCAAACGGTATCCCTCCTTCATTATTAGGCTCAGAAGAGGACCCTGTGATATTGGCGCTTCTGGCTTCCAGAGGAATCGATTCTCCCGAAGCGGTGGAGAAATTTCTCAATCCCAAATTAAAATACCTTATGCGTACAGAAGATATTCCCAATGTTAAGGAAGCCGCTAATTTCTTAAGGCGGAATGTAGAAGCTGGCGAAGAAATCGGTATATACGGCGACTATGATGTTGACGGTATTACTGCCTCCGTCATCTTGAAGAAGGCTATTACAGGTATCGGCGGTAAGGCCACGATCATGATCCCGAATCGTTTTGACGAAGGATACGGGATCTCCAAAGAGGGCCTCGACCGTTTTATCGAAATGGGGATCAGAAAGGTCATCTCCGTGGATTGCGGGATAACCTCGACCGATGAGGTGAAATACGCATTAGAACAGGGGATGGATATCGTTATTACTGATCATCATACGCCTGAGCCCGAACTTCCGGATACATTGATAGTTAATCCCAAACTCAATGACATTCCGCAGATCAGAGAACTTGCCGGCGCAGGGGTGGCTCTGTATATCGCCCGTCAATTACTTGGAGAAATAACACCGCTGTTGAAGGAGCTGTTTTTCTTCGGTGCTCTCGGCACAGTCGCGGATGTGGTCCCGCTGACCATGGATAACAGGATAATCACCATCTTGGGATTGGATGTTTTGAACAATGCGTATATCAAAGGCATCAAAGAACTTATGGACAATATCGGCTCGAAGCCTCCATTTGAGGCATATCATTTAGGATTTATGCTGGCCCCCCGGCTGAACGCGGCGGGAAGGATGGAGGATGCCTCCCTTGCGGTCGATCTTATGTTCAGCGATTCACCCGTTGAAGCCGCGCAGCTGCTCAATGAAATAAACAGTCAAAGGAGAAAGCTGCAGGAAGAACTCATAGACCAGGCAAAAGAGATGTCTAAGGATGTGGATTCATCTGTTCTGATCCTTTCTTCCGATCAATTCAACCGCGGGATAAATGGGATCATCGCCTCCCGCATGGTCGAACTTACTCATAAGCCGTCGATAATATTTGAAGAAGACGCTGATGGCATGCTGCATGGCTCTGGTCGAAGCGTTCCGGGTGTTGATCTGCACGGGCTTCTTTCCGCTTCAAGTGAGAAATTCCTGAGTTTCGGAGGCCATACAATGGCTTGCGGCCTCAGGATCAATAAATCTGATCTCGAGGCCGTCAAGACGGAAATAGATAAAAATTTCCAGAAGTTGTATCCCGACGGTTTCACAAAGCAGATCGTCGCGGATATGGAACTTGATCTCACAGAATTCACATATGATCTTCATTTGAAACTGCAGAAGCTTAAGCCGTTCGGAATTGGAAATCCCTCACCCCGTTTTTTGATCAGAGGAGTTGATATCAGGGAAAATAAGCTGGTCAAGGAGAAGTATAGATTCTACGATTGCTATCAGCGGGACATCCCTTTTCAGCTTCAGGACTGGAATAACAAGACGGATTTTGGAAAAAACGGTACAATTGATATAATCGCCAGTCCTTTTTGGGAAGAATTTCGAGGGCAATTGTATCTTAAAGTAAAGTATATTGAGCATATTTAAAAGTGGAACAATACTTGCTAAAATGTTTGTGAGGTTGAAAAATATGAAAATTATGATAGTATATTTTAACAGAATAGGAGTTGTTCATGAAAGCTAAAAAGATCGTTTTGACCATTTTGATCGTTATCCTGAGCTTGCCTGCATGGGCGAATTATTTCAAATACTACAATCAGGGTGTGAAGTATATGGAGTTAGGTGATTATATAAGCGCCGAGCCTCATCTTATACACGCATTGAAATCAAAGCCTGATTTTGTTGACTGTATGTGGGCATTGGTTAAGCTGTACAGCACTAAACAGGAATGGCCGGCAGCCATAAAGTACTGTAAGATGCTTATTGAGAACGACCCCAAGGATGTTGCCATCTATCTTACACTGTCAGACATATATGTGAGACTGGCGAGGTATAAAGAGGCCGCATCGACAATAAGAAAGGTCTATGATTTCGAGCCGAACAATACGAGCGCGAAGCTTATTGAGGGTGATATCCTGAAAAAGCAGGGCAGTTATGAAGCGGCGGTCAAGGTTTATAAGGCAGCGGCGGCGGCTGATAAGAAACTCGCGCTGAAGGCATATAAGAGCATCGCGACGATATACGCTACCAAGCTGGATCAATTGAAAAATGCCCAGGTCTATTATAAGAAAGCCCTTGCCATAAAAAAGGAGCATAAGCTGCTTATTCTTCTTGCCTACACATACTTCAAGACTCAGGATTGGGCCAAGGGTGTAAGCACCCTGGCGCAGGTGAAGGAATCCTCCCTTTCCACCGACGATATCGGTTGGCTGGGTTTCGGATATAAAAAGACAGGAAATGACGCGAAGGCGATATATTATTACGAGCTGCTCTATAAGAGGGACAGCAAGAATCAGAAGGCGGCATTCGAGCTTTCAGAGCTGTATAAGAAAAAAGGTGATTCTTCTAATGCCAATAAGTATCTGGAAATAGCGAAATCCATGGATTCAGTGGATTATTCCGCAGCTTACCGTTTGGGGTATCAGCTCCTGAAACAGGATAAGTTCAAGGAAGCCATTGGTCAATTTAAAAAATCCATTTCAGCAAAGAATAATTTTTACGGCTCATGGTACGCCCTGGGTTTTTGCGAATATAAATTGGGCAATAAAACCGCAGCCGTAAGAGGATTTCAGAAGGCATCTGAATTGAAGCCTTCATATACTGCCAGCTTTCTTTATCTTGGCATCATCTATGATGAGTCAAAGAATTATGAAGAAGCTATAAAGTCCTATCTGAAAGCTCTGAGTTACGCTCCGAACGACGAGTCCCTTTGGGAATATCTTGCCGGAGATTATTTCGAGCTTGGCCAATATTCCAATGCGGCAGCAGCTTTTGAGAAGGTTGTCAAGATCAATCCCAAGAATAAGGATGCCTGGTATAATCTTTCCCAGACATATCAGAATCTGGATAAACCGAATCTTGCGGCAGAAGCATTAGAAAGATCTAAATAGACCCTTAGGAGATATTATGGGCGGATTTATCGTTTTATTGGTAATTGTTGTGGTAGTAATTTCATGGGTGATCGGAATTTACAATCGAATGGTCACCATCAGGAACCGTGTGAAGAATGCATGGTCGCAGATCGATGTTCAATTGAAACGGCGGCATGACCTTATCCCCAATCTCGTTGAGATCTGCAAAGGGTATATGAAACATGAGAGGGAGACGCTCGAGGCGGTGATAAAGGCGCGTCAGATGGCGGTCGAAATCAAAGGTGATAATGTGGAGCAGGTCGCCAAGATGGAGAATATGCTTTCTCAGACATTGAAATCCCTTTTCGCCGTATCCGAGAATTACCCTGATCTAAAAGCAAATCAAAATATGCTTTCACTGCAGGAGGAGCTTACATCCACCGAGAACAAGATCTCTTTCGCAAGACAGCATTATAATGATCAGGTGATGGTCTATAATACCAAGCTCGAGGTCTTTCCCAATAATATTATTGCGGGTATGTTCAACTTCGTGAAGTCCGAGTTCTTTGAAGTGGAGACCGAAGCCGAGAGAAAGGCACCGGAAGTAAAGTTTTAATTCCAGAAGATGTATAATTTAATCGAAAAAAACAAACGGAATTCCGTTTTTCTATTTTTAGCCCTTATCGCTGTTTTAATAGTTCTCGGATTTCTTATCGGAGAGTATTTCTTTGAAGCCGGCATCTATGGAGTGGTAATAGCGGGGGTCTTGGCGACAATATCCGGCCTTTGCGCATTTTATTCCGGTGATTCTATCATAATGGCCTTCTCAAGGGCAAAGCGTATCGAGAAGAAGGATCATCAGCGTTTGTGGAATGTTGTAGAGGAAATGAGTATCGCCTCCGGCCTTCCGATGCCGAAGATCTATATGATCGATGATACGGCACCCAATGCATTCGCTACCGGAAGGAATCCGGAGCACGCATCCGTGGCTATTACAAGCGGCCTGCTTGATAAACTTGACAGAGAAGAGCTTCAGGGCGTCATGGCTCACGAATTA
>JAIVYW010000159.1:0-4710 GCA_048635215.1 Candidatus Atribacteria bacterium | reverse complement strand
ATGCGAGGCGTCTTACGGTGAGAACCCGGGAGAAAGGGGCGAGGTTTTCTCCTTTGACCCTTCCGGCCTTTGCCGCCTGAAGGTCATTACAGCGAAAAAAGGTGTATCATTTAACAATTATTATGACGCATGGATCGCATATGAAGCGGCCGGCGGCCGCGCGAAGCCGGCTGCAGCCGTAGTTAAGCACGGCAATCCTGTCGGTGCCGCCTTTGCCGATAGTATTGAGGAAGCATTTGAGAAAGCAATGCTCACCGACCCGGTATCCGCTTTCGGCGGGATAATCGCCTTGAACCGCGAGCCTGGCCGCGAGCTTGTTCTAAAGCTCAGGGAGCATTTTATGGAAGTGCTGATAGTTCCCGCTTTGAGCGAAGAATGTATCTCTTTGCTTTTTGAAAAGAGAAAGAATCTAAGGATATTCATTGGAGAATATGCCGAAGGATCTCCAATTATCAGCATGAAAGGATTCGCGGGGACACTTCTGGTCAACAGCAGGATTCCCGCTGCTGCGAATTACAAAATAGTTTCGGAGTGTAATTCTCCCGCTCCTTCGGATCATATTATCGACTTCGGCATTTCTCTTCTGCGTTTGTATACTTCAAATTCCATTCTCTTGATAAAGAATAATTGTGTCATTGGAGCGGGATTCGGCTTTCCGAACCGCATTGAGGCCATGCAAAGGGCTATACTGCAGGCCGGTGACGCCGCTGAAGGGGCAATGCTGCTTTCCGACGGCTTCTTTCCCTTTGCAGACTCTATTGAGATAGCGGCAGAGGCAAAGATCGGATGGATCATACAGCCCGGTGGGTCTCTGAAGGATAAAAAGGTGATCAAAAGGGCTAAGGAACTTGGGATCGGGATGATGTTGACCGGAGAGCGCTACTTCCGGCATTAGGAGTATTTATGAGTGCAAGTGTGCTTTTAGGATTACAATGGGGGGATGAAGGAAAGGGGAAAATAACCGATTATCTGGCTTCTCAGGCCGATATCGTATTAAGATTCCAGGGCGGAGATAATGCCGGCCATACCCTTCTCATTGACGGGAAAAAGTACTTCAATCACCTTATACCTTCCGGTATCATGTATGATGATAAATTGAGTATCATAGGAAATGGAGTCGTGGTCAATCCTGCAACGCTCGTAAAGGAGATAGCGGGACTGAAGCAAAACGGCATATCGGCAAAGGGATTAAGGGTTTCCGAAAAATGCCATCTGATAACACCATTTCATATAGCTCTTGACGGAGCGAATGAAATGCGAAAGGGTTCTATCGGTACCACAAAAAAAGGCATTGGCCCCGCATATTCCGACAAAGCCGCGCGGCGCGGTATACGGTTTTTAGACCTTCTGGACGGAGACGGCGGTTTTCAAAGATATGAGTCGGCTGCGAAATATCATTCATTTGTACTTAAAGAATATTTCGGGATCGAGCCCCCCGATATACAGGACTCGTATGATAAGATCATGGAATATCTGAATATATTGAAGGCATATATATGCAATACAGAGGAATTGATGTTCGAGGCATATGAAAAGGGGACAAAGATCCTTTTTGAAGGTGCTCAGGGCATTCTTCTTGATCTGGACCACGGAACATATCCGTTTGTCACATCTTCCAATACCGTTTCAGGAGCCGCGCTTTGCGGAAGCGGTTATCCCCTGGGCGGTGTGGAAAAGATCACCGGTGTGTTCAAATCATATACGACCAGGGTAGGCGACGGGCCTTTTGCTACCGAACTCTTTGATGATATTTCCGAGGCCATATGTGATAAGGGCGGAGAGTACGGTACCACCACCGGCAGAAAGCGCAGAGTGGGCTGGGCGGATATCGTTGATCTGAAGCGTGCTGTCCTGCTCAGCGGAATCACAGATCTCGCTATGACCAAGGCGGATGTTCTCTGCGGAATGGAGAAGGTACTTATCGCTGAGGGACGGGATAGCGCGGGCAAGCCCGTTTATAAAGAATTCGAGGGTTGGGGAGAGATAATACAGGCTGGTAAATACAGCGATCTTCCCGAAAATCTTAAAAAGTATATTGAATATATAGAAGAACAATTGGGAGTTCCCATAAATATTATTTCCTATGGACCCGCCAGGAGGCAGACAATTGAAAGATAACACTATTTTATTTTTGTTCGGAAGTAAAAGCGACCTCAAGTATTTTGAGCCGATGGAGAAGTTTCTGACCACCTGTGAGGTCAATTATCAGGTCAAGATACTTTCCGCGCATCGTGATCTTGAAGAGCTTACGGCATTCCTGAAAGAGCATTCAAGGGATTATGCCGCCATTATCGCGGGCGCCGGTTTTTCCGCGGCTCTTCCCGGAGTTGTCGCAGCATTATCGGATGTTCCTGTGCTCGGCGTTCCGTTCTCCAGTTCTCCGATACATCTGGACGCGCTTTATTCAATGATACAGATGCCCAAGGGAATACCTCTCGCTGTTTGCTCTTATGATAAAACCGGTCTGATAAACGCTACGCTTCTATCGTTGAGAATTTGCAAAGAGAATGAGAAATGTGAGAAGATGAAAGCGGAACTCAGAAAATGATCGAGAGATATTCCTACAAACCAATTTCTTCGATCTGGTCATATTCGGGACGGTTAAAGAGATTTGTGAAGATCGAGGCCGAAGCCGTCAGATACTATGAAAGTACAGGCGAGATACCCAAGGGTTCTGCCGACAGGATCGCAAGGGCGAAGATAAGCAAGAACGATGTCCTTGAAAGAGAGAAGATAACAAAGCATGATATAATCGCCTTTCTCGAGGCCCTGGAAGAGGCGTCAGGCGTTTCCAAGGGCCTGCATATGGGCCTGACATCTTCTGATATCCTTGATACCGCCACAGGTATGCAGATCCGAGATACCGCGAAAGTGGTCAGAAGGCTGATAAAAAATGTTGAGAATATACTCCTTGAGCTTATACACAAATGGAAAGGGGTGACTATTATGGGCAGGACGCATAATGTCCATGCCGAGCCGACGACATTGGGGCTGAAATTCCTCAATCACCTTTCTGAATTCGACCGCTGCGCCGCAAATCTCCTGAATGCCCTGGATCAGGGTTCTGCGGGCGTGATATCGGGGGCGGTAGGCACTTATGCCGTTTTATCCCCCGAAATGGAGAGATATGTGCTCAAGAACCTTCGCTTGAAGAGGATCATCGGGACAAATCAGGTCATACAGAGGGATATACATGCCCGTATCGCTTCGGAAGCCGCTATACTTGGAGGCTGTCTGGAAAGGATCACATTGAATATCCGGCTTCTGTCCCACACCGAGCTTGGTGAGGTGATGGAGGGTTTTACAAAGGGTCAGAAGGGCTCATCAGCCATGCCGCATAAGAAAAACCCGATCAAATGCGAGCGTGTATCCGGTATGGCGAGATTACTCAGGGGATACAGTACCGTTGCTATGGAGAATATCATGTTAATGCATGAAAGAGATATCTCTCACTCATCCG
This sequence comes from Candidatus Atribacteria bacterium, assembly GCA_048635215.1. Lineage (GTDB taxonomy): Bacteria > AUK180 > AUK180 > AUK180 > AUK180 > JAGLWT01. The sequence continues at coordinate 1,250 of JAIVYW010000159.1, read as the reverse complement.
CGGAGCGCATTATTCTACCCGATATTTTTCATTCACTCTGCTTCATTCTCACGGAAGTTTCCAATATTCTGGGAAATATCCGCGTAAATGAGGATAATATCAAAAGAAATATCGAACTTTCCGGAGAAAGATTCCTTTCAGGGTCGGTACTGAAGGAATTGATGAAAAGCGGGTTTTCCAGAAAAGAAGGCTATGAAAAGGTACAGGAGCTTGTTTTCAATTCCATTAACAAAAAAGTAGGATTATCAAAAGAGATCCTGTCGGATCCCGGAATGAAAGATCTCTTTACCAAAGCGCAGCTCAAAGCAATGGTCAGTCTGGATTATTTTACCCGTTTTGCCGATGAGATCATAAAGGATTATTTGGAGGAAAAAAATGCGATATAGAATTACGGTGAAGTTCAAGGAAGGGGTATTCAATCCTGAAGGCGATACGGTGAAAAGAACCCTGAATAAATTGGGCTATACAGGTGTAAGTAATGTGTCCATCGAAAGAGTATTCGTATTGGAAGTTGCTGATGATATTGGCCGGGAGCAGGTGGAAAAGCTTACTTCTGATATATTGTCAAACCCGGTAATTGAAGATTGGGAGATCGAGCGGAAATGAAGATCCTTGTTATCGGGAACGGAGGCAGGGAGTCGGCATTACTTCTTTCCCTTCGTTCATCTTCATCGGCGCTTTATCAATGGCCCCATAACAATTGCCTTGATTTTGTCGCACCCTTTCTTCCGGTGGAGCAGACATACGAGGAATTGGCCGGCAATATACGCGATGCCGGTATCGGCCTGGTGATCATCGGCCCGGAAAAGCCCCTTGTTGACGGCTTGAGCGATAAATTGAGAGCCGCAGGTGTCGATGTTTTCGGCCCGGGCAGCGATGGCGCGAGATTAGAAGGGGATAAGGCCTTTGCCCGTGAGCTGATGGATTCAGCCGGAGTTCCGTCGCCAAAATACAGAATAATAAATGATCCGTGCAGCATAGAGGATGTCTTGTCTGAAATGACCATGCCGGTGTATATCAAGGCCTCCGGGCTTGCCGGAGGGAAGGGTGCGGTATTTGCTTCCGATATCTGCCGCGCCAAGATCGTCGCCAGGGAAATTCTGGAGACGGACCGCTTCGGTAAGCAAAAGAGTATCGTGGTCGAGGAATTCCTTCAGGGAAAAGAGATATCAATGATGGCGCTTGTGGCGGATGGTAAATACATTCTGCTTCCCCCCGCCGCTGATCATAAAAAGGCGTATGACGGGGAT
>JAIVYW010000158.1:0-4644 GCA_048635215.1 Candidatus Atribacteria bacterium | reverse complement strand
ACTATTGTGTGTGATAGTATATAAAGAAGACTTTCTTCATATAATAAAGGCTTAAACATAAAAAGAAAAAGAAAGTAGAATATTGAGTACCCAATATATAAAAGGAACTCGAAAATACATTTTTCCCGAATTAGCCTAGTAATTGCAGCAAATAGAAATAGTGTATAAGAAATCATACAGAGGAAAATAAATGCGTTTGCCAATAACATATATCTAACTAAAACAATAGCTACAATCTGTAAAATTAATGGGAATATTGCCAATAAGAATACAATTACTTTTCTAATTGTCTTTCCTGCCAGAACAAGACTGATCAAAGTAATACATAAAACGAAAATGATATAGTACCGGTAGTGAGAAACAAAGTGCAGTAAAATGAATGCGACAATCAAAAATAATAGATAACAGAAGTAGTAATATATATATCTGTTCAATCCTTTATGTTTAATTAAATATAATATATTAGAGGATATGTAATAATTCAAAATAATTAGGTATGAATATACAAGTAAACTTTCTAATTTGGATGTACTTATCGCTAATCCAAGAATTAGTATTACGATTAACTCAATCGCTAATTGTAAAGGAACTATCGTTTTCAGTTTATAACCCCAAAGTGAGTGATTATCGTGTTATTACCTTTTGCTTCTTTCAATTTCCCTCGCATGTCTCATTGTACCACAACCTTAGTAAGAATCAAAAAGCGCGTGACATATGCCGTGTAGCGTGTGATGTAAAGAGAAGATGGATTCCCTGCTCCCCGATGTAATCGGGGTTCCCAAGGTCATTCGCCTGGGAATGACGGAAGTATTTCCTTTCCCATCTTCCAACCAACCTCATCTCTAATTTTCCATTTTTCATTGTTTTTTCTTATAATTGTCCATTGTCAATTTCTCTTATTAACCCCTGCCCTTGTGCCTTGTGCACTTGTCGCTTGTGCTCTGCGAAGCAAAGCCTCGATTATTTAGTGTTCTGATTTATAAGAAGAGGATCTGAAAAAAGGTCTCCTACCCGAGAAGTAAAACTTTCAAAAGAAAGGTTTTGACGGCAATATTCTGATATTCCCGGAAGTATTTCCGCCCTTCTTGAGTGAGTGTTCAGTATCGCATGCGCTAATGCAGCGCTGTCCTGCGGTTCAATAATGTCACCGAAATCCACCTGTGAACCTATTTCCGGAATTATTCCCACGGCCGTTGCGGCAACGGGAACACCGTAAGAGATGCACTCCAATAGAGCACGGGAATACACTTCCGAGGCACGGGAAGCTATGATGCCGATATCGGCCCATTTGTAAAATTCAGAAGTATCCTGCACGAATCCAAAGAACTCACATTCCTCGGAGATGCCGAGCGATGTACAGAAAGCCCTTAATTGCCGCAAGGATATTTCCGTCTCATTCCCAATAAAGCGCGCGGAAAAAGCTAAATCCTGCTTTTTTATGACAGATAAGGCCTGCAGAAGGTCTTTGTGGCCCTTAACGGGAGAAGTTCTGGCAACATGAAGGATCTTCAGCTCTTCACTGCCGGCAGATGAGCCTTCTGAATAACAAGCGGAGACACTACCGGGAAGTATCTTCATGCCCGGGTATGAGCCTGTGCTCTTTTCAAAGCGGTCTTTTTCCAATTCTGAAGGAAAAACTATCATGTCCGTGCCGGCAAATAATTTCTTGGCGGCAAAATTGGTATTCTGGCGGCGGGCATCCATTCTTATTCTTATTAATTTCTGCTTTTTTGACTTCTTCCTCAGGGCAAGCTCCTGATCGCGGCCCCAATAGGTGATTATTATCTGAGCATCAGAAAGGGGGAGTTTTTTCAGAAAGAGGGGAAAGTATTGAATGTCCTTATCGGGAAGGATCGGGTGGAATTGAAAACCCGACGCGGACAGACGATCATTTATGGGATTGTTCTTGCCCGTGATCACCCGCTGGTCAAATCCCAAAGAATCAAGAGCGCGCATCAAATCCCAGGCATAATGCGAAACCGCATTCCACCATCGGATATTATGCAGATGTATTATTTTCGTCTTCATTTTCCACAATACACTTGACATAGTGCTGATAATTCATAGCCGCGTTCAAGACCTTGAATTTAAATGCCCAGATCCCGGCGGCGCCATTGAGAAATTCACCTTTTAAAAGAAAGTATATAATAAAATACGCCATGGGCTTAAGTATCATGTATTTCACAAATGGCCGGAATCGTTTGCTACCCCGTTTTTCATACACCTTACGGCCGGTGAATTCCGCCTTGATCTTAAGTTTATCCCGGTAAAACTCCTTGGAAATGGCCGTATAATGGAGAAACGGGGTTTTCATTTTTCCTATGATCCCGTCAATGGCAAGCCGTTCATGTATGTCCTCACAGGGGAAATGAGCACGGCCTTTTTTAAAAAATCTTAATTGATAATCGGGATAATGCCCTCCCCATTTAAGCCATTTGCCGAAGAAGATATTCTTTCGGGGAATGAGGTATGCGTCAGTGGCGCTTTCATTGACGGCTGCCTTGAATTCATCCGCCAGAGCAGGGGGGATCTCTTCATCGGGATCAAGGTAAAGTATCCAGTCACCGCTGCATTTATCTATTCCTTTCTGCTTGTTGATATTTATATTGGGATCGTTCTCTACATTAAATATCTCCTCGGTATATTCGGCGGCGATCTTGACCGAATCATCCGTTGATCCGGTATCCACAATGATTATCTCATCCGCCCATTTGACGGACTCCAGGCAGTTCCGCAGGAACTGTGCTTCATTATGGACAACGATCGAAACTGATATTTTCATTTAAGGCGGGACCAGAGTTTACCCGCGACCTCAGTTGATCTCGCAATGACCTCTTTGATATCAAGGTCCAATTGCAGCTCAAAATCTTTCATGAGGAATTTACCCATGGAAACAGTATGCCTTACACGGGAGTTGATCATACCGAAAAGAAGATGCCCAACGGCATTATCGGCATTGATCATCGTAGGCGGTTCATAATCAAAGAACGCCATATCGGCATCGGCACCGGGCCTTATTACCCCGATATCCCTGCCGAAAATAGATGATGCCATATAAGAATTATTCACAAGAGCGCGAAATGCTTCCATCCAGCCGGCGGAAGGATGGGACCGCTTTATATGAGAAAGGTAGTATCCTAATTGATATTCCTTCAATGGGAGATTGTGCATTCCATCGGTGCCGAATCCGGTAATAACTCCTGCTTCCATGGCTCCTATCAGATCCAATATGCCCACGGCATTATTGAGATTTGAAGACGGATTGTGGACAAGGAAACAACCGTGTTCTTTCAGGAGTTCCCATTCGCTCTCATCCGTCCACACACCGTGTATCATCAAACTGTTCTTTCTGAGAAGCCCGAATTTTTCCAAACGGTGAGTTACACTTTTATACCCGAATTCCCGGACATAATCCTGATCCGATTTATCCTCGGCAAGGTGACAGTGAAGGGGCATATCTTCATCAATGGTGTCCGCGATTTCCTGAAGGTCTTCGTCGGACAAGGTCATATTGGCGTGAAGGCCGAGCATGCCTCGGACGGTCCGGTCCTCCCGATGCTTATTAAAAAAATCTATATTTTCATCCAGCTCCTCTTTGAATACCTCTTCGCCGTTGCGGTTGGTTATCTCAAAGCAAAGCCTGGAGCCAATTATTCGGAATTGAAAAGGAACCTTGACTTGAACAATGGCTCTCTTATCCATCATCTCAGGATCCTGGAAAGAGAGGAGAAGGTCTATTCGAAGAAAATGGGAAAATATAAATTGTTTTATGTGAGCTCATACAGAAGACAGGCATCGATAAGGGATTATATCTCTCCTTTCCAGCTACGGGTCCTGGAATTGATCCTTCAGAACCCAGGTATTGTTCCAAAAAAGCTTTCAAATATTCTCGATCGTAGTCAAACGGACATGTCATATCATCTTTCTGAGCTTGGGAGAAATGGTCTGCTTCAGAAAAGAAAGAAGGGCAGGAACATTCATTATTACATTGCTGATGAATACTCGGACATTCTTGTATGAACTGAAACATCACTTTACTGATGCAACTGTCTCCATGTCCGGTCTGTAGAGGAGTCCTTTTTCAACAAGTTCATCAATGGTTCTATGGATCTCGTCCATATCATATCCATATTCGGAAATGATCTCTATCAGGTCTTTCAGGTGGATATGGTCGATCGATGATCCAAGTATGGACCTTCTGAGATGGTCCTTACCTTTTCCTTTGTTAATCTTCCTTTCTTCTTGGGGAACTTTCTGAGAGATTTCCATTAATTCTTCAGGATCAACATCTTTTATTTTCACAGCCATAAGAGCATTACGGAGTTCGTTTCTGTCATCGAATGTAGCCATAGGGCCTATTTTCCCCAGGTCGATCTTCTTTGAACAAAGGAAGCACCTTGTGGTCTTAATCGGATAACGGGCCCCTTGAATATTCTTACAGTAGGGGCACTTGATCATGCAGAACACTTGTTATCATCTGATTTCTATTTATTAAAAGTTCACTTTATACTTTCTGAGACCTCTCCCATGGAAAACCCCTTAATTGCCACTGTTTCCTCTGGAAGGGATGGAATAAAATAATAGACGATTCTTCTGGAAGTAAAAGGGGTCCGGATTTTCGTTCTCAGGGTGAAAATATTTTTT
>JAIVYW010000157.1:0-4719 GCA_048635215.1 Candidatus Atribacteria bacterium | reverse complement strand
ATGCGTTGCTCGTTGCTTGCATACCGCTGTGGGTATGCGGCGCTCCTTGCGCCTTGAGTACTTAGCAAAATAGCATCAGCCATTGTCATCGTATTTATGAATCAGATCACTAACGATCGTTAGAGCTTTTAGAGGCAGGAACGAATGTTCGAGGAAAAATGACATGCTGTCTGAGAGAGGAAACTTCCGAACGAGTTCATGCATTTTAATGAGCGTATGCTTCGGTCCGAAGGAAAAAGCGAAAAGAAAAGAGAACACCTTCCGGAACAATAAAATAATATTTCCTTTTTGAACATCATGAAATGATGTGAGAAAAGCATATGTTAATAATGAAAAGATGGGTCAAAACTCCATCAAATAATCTTTATTCAATTGTCAATTTTACATTGACAATTAGAGGATCGAACAAAGAGATTCTTATCTCGAATGTGATTTCTCAACTTGGAACATGCGAACCTGCGAACCTGGAACGTTTCGGCGCAGCGCAGCGTTCACCCTCCGCTGATCATGTGAATTACGCTGATCTCATCATTGTCGTTGATGAGTTGTGTAGAATACTCGTCCTTTTTTATCAATCGTCCGTTGATCTTTACGACGATCAGAGGGAAAACAAAATTCATTCTCTTAAGAAGAAACGATACGGTCTCATTCCTCTTCCAAATGACTTTCTTTGAGTTAATTATTATCATGCTTGCTAATTATTTCTATGACCGCTTCCAAGGCCTGGATGGCGGCAATGGCGATGATCCTTGGCGCCATTAATATTCCCTGACTGCTGTCTTCTGCCTCAGGGTCGATCAGCACCGTGAGACTGCCGGATCTGATCTTCTCGAGTTTATCCACTGAGGCTGTGCCGGCGATCCCGGATACGGCAATAAGCTTGATCTTGGGACAATTTATCTGCATATCCTCGATGAACGCGACTTTTGCCGCGGCATCGTCAAGAGCTTCGAGAACTATATCGCATTGTGTGAAATGCTGATGCATCTCTCCGGGTATAAGATCCGTATGAAATGTATCAATATTCAGATCGGAATAGATGGATAGAAGATTGCTCTTGAGCGCGTCCACCTTGATCTCTCCCACCTGTTTGCTGAAGAAGAACTGACGGTTCAGATTAGATGTCTCGATACGGTCACGGTCAACAAGTACGAAATCTTTGACGCTCGCCCTGACAAGCGCCGCCGCTGCATTCGAACCCAATCCGCCGCAGCCGGCGACACCTATCTTCACTGCCTTGAGCTTATCTCTGATCTCTTTTTCATGTTCCCGGGTGTTCATCTTTACCTATAGGTCACTTAGTGTTCTGTTTCATAAATACGATGACCGTCGTTCGCGCAGCGAACGATGTGTGAAGTGTGAAGTCTGAAGTGTAAAGTGAAGAGGATAAAACAATATCCACACCAGTAACCGGAAAATCAATATTTCGTTTAACACCTTAATTCTCCTGTTCCACTGGGTCCACTGCGAAGCATAACCTTGAACTTTTAAACATTTCAACTTTTGAACAATCCTCCACGCCAGCCGTTGTTACTGCCTGTATAAGATAGATCACCAAGATTCCCAGTATCGCCTTTCTTCGGAGGGCTTTTCTTCACTTCCAGAATATACTCCGCCCCAGTCATTCAATCCGTTTTCTTCGTCTTCTTGAATTTTCTTTGCGAGAAAGTCCAACATTTTCTGCTCATCTCCAAACCCCAGCTGTTTCATTTTTACAGGTGTGGGTACGCCGTTTTGAGTCCAGCCCCTTCTCATATAAACTGCATCTGAAAGTATTTGATATTGATTCTGCCTGTGGTCATAAACAAGTTTTACTTTTTCTCCGACATCCATCTTCTCTATTTCTTCAAGCGGCTTATTTATAATTTCCGCCAATTGCTTATCATATCTTTCCTGTCTCGAAACATACTCAAGCTCGGTAACGGGGCCCATTGATCTGTACGGTATCCAATCGTCCCTTCTCTGTCCGCGTCCCATCCAGACATTCAATGCCCTTTGCCAGTTGTATGCTCTTTCGCTCTGAAGGATCAATTCTTCCTTATCGATATTCCATCCGGTAACGGCGTTTTGGTATTCAACATAATTGTTTAAATGTTCCGGAACTTTTGCCGGATCATCTGTTTCCGCATTATTGGAGGGCTCTACATCATTCCAAGGCAATTTACAAAGTCCGTTCAAGCCGAACCATGTTCTCCACATGGGAAAATAATGCAATGCCTCCGCCTTGTCTTTGAAGGTGGGGATCTGATTATTGACCATATCCATGAATATCAGCCAGGCTTCATCGTGCTGCGGCCCCTTAAGAGTGAGTCCGTAACCGCCCTGCATCGCCAATGATTCCTTCGTAACATATTCGGAGTATTCCAGTCCCTTGGATTCCATGCCGGTATCTTCGATCAATTGATGATCGCCCCAGTTTTTCGACTTGAGCCAATCCTTGACTCTTCTGATACCTTTAGCCGCGACCTTGATAAATTCGCCCGTATCGCCGTCCGCCATCCTATGTAAAAACTGCATTACCGCGTCAAAATTTCCAAAAGCAAGCTCCAGCCCGCCGCATCTCTCTTTGTTGAGGATGCCGTACTCGAACATCTCCATATAGTAGGCAATGGCAGTTCCCGAGGAAATAGTGTCTATGCCGTAGGTGTCACAGTAGAAATTGAATTCTATGATCCATTTCGGATCCCATAGGCTCATATTGGCGCCACATCCGATCGTCTCATATTCAGGGCCGTCAACGGTTACCCTATGTCCTTTATATGGCCCGGTCATAACCTCGAATGAATCCACGGTCTTTGCGCAAGCCATCGTGCACCCGTGCCAGCATCCATCCGGAAGGATCCTTGTAAAATTCTCAAAGAATTTCATCGAGTAGATCTTAGGTGCCTTGGGAAATGAACCGAAGCGGTAATTCTCGCAGGGGAGAAGGTCATATGCATCCATGATCTCAACCAGATGCGCTGTTCCGACCTGCCTCATATTGCATTGATAACGGTCAAGGTCTCGGATCTCTTTTTGGATCTTAGTCCCGACCTTCGCCACGGCTTCCGGGTTTACTGGCGCATTTTCCACACCTGTGAACTTATCAACCCGTGCAACGATGCCTTTTATTTTTTTGTCTCTAAGAACCGTTCCCAGTCCTCCTCTTCCCGCTTGTTTGATCCTTGCTACCTTTCTCCTGATATCCCAGAATGAAAAATTAAGACAACCCCAGTAACTGTTCTCAGCTCCGTGTCCCGCTGAAACAACGGATACCCTCTGTCGGGAGCGCTCATCATCTTTGGAGGAATACATATAGGTCAGCTGTTCGCTGACAAGGTGAGTATTGATCTCTTCCAGCGGAGCGGTCTCTATTCGGATGACCGATGCCTCGCCATCAATAACGATTATCACATCTTCCTTTGCTTTCCCCTGTATCTCCAGAGCGTCATAACCGCAGAATTTCAGATAAGGCCCGAAGTAGCCGCCCACATTCGAATCACATATAATATTTGTGGAAGGTGATACGGTCAGGCATAAGGATTTTCCGGAACCCGGGTATTGCGTAGAGCCGCACAAGGGTCCGGTCGTGATGACAAGGTCATTCTCCTCACTGTTCCATCTGGTGTCCGGTTGAATGGAATCCCAAAGCAGCTTCAGACCGAATCCTCTTCCACCGGTGAATTTCTTTTTCATATCATCGGTTACGGGCTTTTCTTTTATCTCATTTGTAGTGAGGTTGATATACAGGGTTTTGTTCGCGAATCCTTTTTCGATCTTGTTCTTGTCATATTTGAATTCTGTTAAAACTTTATGTGCAGCGTGGATCTTTTGAAGATCCCACTCATGTTTTGTATTACCCGCATCATAATCTTTCCAGGAAAACTGTCCCTTAACCATGATTGGCACCTCCATAATTATTGAAAACGATCTGCTTGATCTCTTCTATGTCAACTTCGACCAGTTCCAAAGCATCTTCGGGACATGCCCTGACGCAGGCGCCACAGGAAATGCACTTGAAGGGCTCGATCCTGGATGCTGATCTTTTCATTGCTCCGAGAGGGCAGAATGCCACGCATGCCTGACAGCCGACGCAGATATTCTTATTGAGAATAACAGTGCCGTTCGGCATCCTCTCAATTGCTCCGACAGGACACATGTCGATGCACAGTCCATTCTGATTGCAGACATGCATCTGGAAACTGCCATCCTTTTCATGTATTCGAATAGCAGACTTTTCGCCGCCGTCATCACATTTAAAGTGTACCTGAGAACATGCCTTCTCGCATTCAAGGCATCCCACACACTTCTCTGAATTGAATTTTAGTATCTTTGCTCTTTTAATCTCCGTCATCGTTCCCTCCTGAAAAGAACTGTCTAATATTTTTACGAAAAAATGGTCTGAATTACAATTGTAATCCAACTGGGAAAATTATAACAAATGCAATTTTTAATGTCAAGCATGAAAAAGGTACGAAGTACGAAGTGCGAGGTACGAGGTGATAAAAACAGTACGAGGTACGAGGTGCGAAGTACGAGGTGGAAACGGAACCAATATCCACACTCGTAACCAGAAAGACACTATTTCGTTTAGCTCAGTAAAATTATCCGTTAAAATAATAGAACGCCGGAGCGAAGTAAGATAGGGGACACGCCGTACTCCGCAGGAGTTCGACTGTCCCGATGCAAAAGTTCCAAGCAAAGAGTTGACAGGAAGCGGAGCCAGTGCTCTGATTCATA
>JAIVYW010000156.1:0-4781 GCA_048635215.1 Candidatus Atribacteria bacterium | reverse complement strand
CCGCTCAAACAGAATGGGATTAGAAGATGTGTGGAGAATGTTTCCGTGTGATTCTAACGAGGCAAAGAGTTTACACGCTTCGCTTCCTGTCAACTCTTTGCTTGGAACTTTTACATCGGGACAGACGAACGCCTACGGCGTACGACATGTCCCATATCTTGATTGGGGTGCGGCGTGATATGATTGTAACAGGAGAATTAATGAGTTAAGCGAAATAATGTTTTTCCGGTTACGGGTGTGAATATTGTTTTGTTCTCCTCACTTTGCACTTCACACCTCACACTTTCTTTTGCTCTTGTGCTCTGCGCAGCTGCGCTGCGCCTCTTGACTACTAAAAAGATTTTTAGTATAATAGGATAATATGATATTACATTGTGATCTTGATTCCTTTTTTGTGAGCGTAGAGAGGGTGGAGGACCCGTCTTTGTGCGGGAAGCCCGTCGCCGTGGGCGGCAGCGCCTCAGGCAGAGGCGTTATAGCCAGCGGGTCCTATGAGGCGCGGAAATTGGGCATACACTCCGGTATGCCGACGGCAAAGGCATTATCCATCTGTCCTGATCTGATACTGGTCAAGCCGGTATTTGGAAGATATTCGGAATATTCAGAGAGATTCTTTTCAATATTGAAAGATTTCACTCCCGATATACAAGTGGTCTCCATAGACGAGGCCTATCTGGATGTTTCCCGCGTGCAGCTGCTCTGGGGGGATGCCCATAAGATAGCCGTATTGATACGGGAGCGCACACAAAAGGAATTAGGCATACCTGTAAGCATTGGGATCGGTTCATCCCGCTATATCGCGAAATGCGGCTCCAAGTTAGCCAAGCCCGACGGGATGTATGTTGTTACAAAAGGCAGTGAGGAAGAATTTCTCCGCACCCTGGAGGTCAAGAACCTGAACGGCGTTGGCCCGAAGATGACGGCGAAGCTGAAAAAGTTGGGCATTTATACCGTGGGACAGGTGATGCTTTACGAAAAGGATTTTTTGGAACAGATATTCGGCAAAGCGGGCCTTTGGCTTTACAGCATAGCTGCGGGAGAATACTCCGACTCCATCTCATTCATAGATAATCCCATACCGAGGTCCATAGGAAATTCCAGGACATTCATAAAAGACCTTCCCTACGATCTTGCCGTCAGGGAGTTAAGAACGCTCGCCACGGAAGTGGGAAGGCGTGCCAGAAAGAAAAATCTATTCGGCAAGACCGTCACACTCAAAGTCCGTTATTCCGATTTCTCTACCTTCACCACGGCGCACACATTGAACGAGTACACTAATTTCACGAATACCATTCACAGAGCAGCAATCGAGATCTTCGGCAAATACTCAGACTATTTAGGGAAGTTCCGATTGCTGGGTATAACATTATCAAATATCATAGAGGGAAGCGAAGGGATTCAATTTGATCTCTGGGACCATAAAGAAAAGGAAAAACTCATGAAACTCTACAATGCTGTTGATAAATTAAATGAAAAATACGAGCGGAACAAAGTTATTTTTTAGCATATGCTTTTCTCACATCATTCCATGATGTTCAAAAGAAAGTGTGAAGTGTGAAGTCTGAAGTGTAAAGTGGATAAGTACAATGAATAATTGGGAAATGAAGAATGAAGAATGAAGAATGAAGAATGAAAGAGAGAAAAAGGGAATGAGGTTCGAAGATGTGTGGGTTGGAGAAGATTGTTCAAAAGTTCAAAGGTTCAAGGTTGAGAAGTAGGTGATAGGTTGATAAGTTGATAGGGTTGTAGGTGCAGAAAAGTAGTAAATAATGCAGAAGGAGAAAGATGGATTCTTCAGTCGCTACCGCTCTTTCAGAATGACATAATAGATGTGTGGAGAGTGTTTTCGTGTGATTCTATACCCATCCTCCCGCCACCCACCCAGGTGATCTGAGTCATAAATAAGATAACAATGGCTGATGCTCTTTTGCTCCGTATTCAAGGCGCGAGGAACGCTGCATACCCAGCGCGGTCTGTGAGCGATGAGCAACGCAGAAGACATAGAAAGAGCTTCAGCCCGAAGGGTAAACTCATCTTTGGTCAATTTCTTCCTCTCTCTTCGCTAGCGTACCACCAAGGGTACGCCGCACTCATTGTTCGTTGGAATTGGCTCAAATCTAAGTGATCCATTGTTATCGTATTTATGACTCAGAACACCATTCTCCAGGGACGGAGGTGGTGAATTTTTCAACCCACTTATTTGTCGTAATTGGATGTATAAAGTTAAAATATTCAACCTTCCGTCCCGTAGGCTGATAGCTCCAGCGTTCTATAATTTTCTCGACTGATTCTATTGAATAAAACGAAATAACTATTTTCCGGTTACGGGTGTGAATATTGGCTTCGTTTTTACTTCGTACATCGCACCTCGTACTTCGTACTCAGTCTGCGTAGCAGGCTGTTGAGTCCACTGGTGCACTGCGAAGCTTGTTCGCAGGTTCCAAGTTCACAAGTCGAAAAATAAAGACCAGGTACCTCGTTTCACATGCGATATATCACGCTACACATGTTTATAATTTTCATTGCAGGTACGATACAACTCAAAGGAGCGGACTGTATGGAGAAACTGAAAAAAGTAAAAAGTAAAGACCAGGTACCTCATCTCTTAATAACAATTTGACTGAGCTCCGATGCCTTCTTATTTACATTATCCTTTTCCTTTTCGTAGGTTTCTATGTCCATATAGCCGGAATATATATTGAGTATTTTCTCTATTTTGATATTGTTTCCTTCTTTCACGAAGTGGATACTTTCATCAAAGATATCCGTTTTTATCGCTATATCCGATGGAATATAATCAAATGTTAATCCGTCTATAGAGATATTGTAATGGACCAGGTTCATCATTTTGTTCCAGTGTGAAAGTTCCAGACCATATTTCCGGTCATCTTTACTGAAGTATTTTGATACGGTAAAACGGTTTTCACGGAGATTCAAAAACCCAATATTATCAGAGAACTTTACATACCTCTCTTTCTTTAATCTTATCCTGATTACGGGTGCTTTTTCCCTATCGTCAATGTTCTCTATATCATAGGAAATGATCTTAGAATTCGGGAATATTCTTTTAGCGAACTCTGCGATCATCTTTTCATATTCATCTTCATCCTTGTCCCTGTACTTGTTTCGGACCGTACTTGCCTCGCCATTGTAAATGACCTTGTATTCGATCTCAGCGTCACCGTTCTTGTCAACACTTATCGTGTAATCCGTTTCTTTCGGCTTTATTTTATCACCGATCTCTATCCATTTCCCAGCTTTTTCCCCGATTACAAAGATCTTACATTTGTCATGGACAGTGGAATCATAATCAATGCTGTCCGACTCGACATTGTAAGCTTTTTCGCCGTCATAGCAGGTAAAAGCGGAAAATTTACTCGGGATAATGAAATCCTTGAATAACGGTTCTCTATATTGTACAAAGCAGAATTGAGGGGATTTGCCATTATCTTTAAGCAAATAATAGAGCAAATAGGCCTTGTCCACCTGGCCGGCATATCTGTTTTTCAGTATCTTTTTTAACTTATAAGGACTGAATCCGCTTGCTGAAAAGGAGAACCAGACATCTCTGACATCTTCCGTCATAAATTTTATAAGCCCGTTATCATTCTTAAATGTTTTTCCGCATTTTTCCGCCCTCTTGAATATCTTTTTATAAACATACCGTGAATATTCATCGTAGGATCCAATGTTCGAAAAGATAAATATAGGAACAAATCTCTCATAACTCTCCATATACGGCTCATTTATGATCATGGGGATGCTGCCGCTTTCAAATGTGTAAATAAGAGATGTCCCGTTGTCTTTTTCTGTAAATGTGTATTCAAATTGTTTATCATCGTTCTTAAACGCTGTTTTCAAATCGTTTTCTTTGTCAAATATGTAAGTTCTCTCCACATTTTCCATAGGTGTCGAACCCTGCAAATATACCTCTCCGTAGATCAGCTTCTTTTCCTTACATTTTTTCCTCTTTAATAATTCTTTTGTATACTCAAGTTCTATCACGGCATTTTCGCCAAGTGCTGGAAATGCTACAACTAATTGCCTTGCGTTCGGATAATAATCACCCGCTGAAAAGGCGGTAAATCTTGAAAGCACCTTGATTGCCTTTTTTCTATCTACCTCGATCCATTTCCCGTCGGCATAGGTTCTTGCCTTTAGAATATTTACCTTTTCCAATCCCTTGTCAAAATAGATATGCTGATCACCGAATCTATCTTCTCCGCCCGTACGGAGAATTTTTATAAGAAAATGACTGTGTACCTTTTCTTTTGCGTTTTCCCTATGATCTACCGTTGTTCTATTTAGAAGATAGATCGCTTTTGCCTCCTTAATACTATCTTTTGCAGGTGAATTCTTTATGAGTTCATCGACATCAGCCGCATGACTCGAGAAAATCAGAAGGAATAATAACGAAAATAGAATAAACCGTTTCATTTCTACCTCTTTATAAAGATGATATCGCTGTTTGTATTTTTTTCGAACTCATCATACTTCTCTTTTTCAGTGACATAATCTTTCGGCATAATGGTTGCCGGAAACATAATGCTGTCGGATGTCAAAGTGAGTCTGCCTTTCTTTAAGCTGTAATTACTGCTCAGATCCATATAGTCGGATTTGAAATTATACTTTTTCGGATAGCTTTTCGGCTTAAGGTTGGATGGATAATTTATCTCAATTGTTGCCTTTGCTACCATTCCCATATCTATTTTAAGTGGATATTTTCTCTTCTCAAGATTGAAATATCCCGGACCGCCGCTGCCCATTGAACTTGCGTCGCC
>JAIVYW010000155.1:0-4788 GCA_048635215.1 Candidatus Atribacteria bacterium | reverse complement strand
GATTCGATTTCGTGCTGAGTAATATATTCTACGGCTGGATATTTTATTAATAGAAGCTGAAACTTTATGCCAAATTATTGCATCTGGTACATAAATTACTTTATAGCCACATTTTTTCGTGTTTACTGAATAATCAATATCCTCCCATAATAGAAAATATTCGGTTGGCAATACACCTATTTCTTCAATAACATTTCTTTTGATTAACATGCATGAACCTGCAATAAAATCCGCATGTACAGTTTCATTGAATTGCCCATAATCTATTTCTTTTTGTCCAATATGCTTAGGTTGTCCAGTGTACCAATTTATTTTAGCACCTGCATAATATATCATGTTATCTGGATTTGCATAATACATTTTGGGGCCAACCATCCCAATTTTAGCATCACTCTCGGCAACGTTCACTAAGTCAGTCAAAAATTTGGAATCAACAGTTGTATCATTATTCAATATCATGATATAATCAACATTGTTATTCATTGCATATTGTATTCCCACATTATTGCCTTTAGAATACCCAATATTTTCTTTATTTACTATCAGTTTTGTTTCTGGATATTGCTCTCTAAAACAGTCCACAGATTCATCACTGGATGCATTATCCACTAGTACAATCTCATAGTTAGGATATGTTATCTGCTTCAAAGATTCGAGGCACTCTATGGTATCTTCCTTGCCGTTCCAGTTTAAGATTATAATGGCGACTTTTGGGTGTTTATTGCTAAAACTATTTGGAGTTATATTTTCTTGCATAATCTAGGTCCT
Organism: Candidatus Atribacteria bacterium; assembly: GCA_048635215.1. Lineage (GTDB taxonomy): Bacteria > AUK180 > AUK180 > AUK180 > AUK180 > JAGLWT01. The sequence goes on along the minus strand of JAIVYW010000155.1, from coordinate 4,020 downwards.
ATGAAAAATGCTTTTAATTAGTATTAAATCTTTATCCGAAACCACTTTTAAAATGTAAATTGATCCACAAAACAATAATAAACTTAAGCCAATTGAAATCATTTTACCAACAAACAAATTAATTAACAGATATGAAATGATGAAAATCGAAACAGTTGCAATAATCTTACTTATATTTTCATTCTCAAGCTCATATCCCGTATGTTTTTTTACCAGATAATATAACAAGAAAAATCCTAAAAATTCAGTTGATGTAGAGTCTTGGATATCAAAATCATTTTCACTAGATTATGAAAAAGATGATGAAGAGAATTAGTGTTCATTTTTCTCTTGAAGTATTCTTAACAAAAGCTCTTGCATTTGTTTCAGGAATAAGATTCGTACTTAGTTTTTTGTTTCTGTTGTTAAAAGAGGTAAAAAAATCAATACTGATAGTTGAAGTATTCTAAAACCCTATTGTATCAGTCTATTTTGCTTTTTGCTATGTTTTTGGAGAAAATATATATAATCTTATTTAGATTTTTCAAAGTATTTCCATCTGTTGAAAGTGTGAATATATCCTGATATTCTCCTTTGCCGCTATTTCTGCGACACGCTTCGGGGGCGCGCCTTTATTGCTTTCACCGTCGGTTAGAAGAACTATGACCCTTTCCTTTGAGCTGCCGCTCTTTTCCAGTCTATTTATCGCCACGCCGAGGGCATCACCGATCGCAGTACCGCCGATGCGCACCATTCCGGTTTCCGCCTCGCTGAGCATCACCCGAAGGAGTTCCGAGTCAAAGGTTAGCGGAGATTGAGTAAAGGCAAATCCCGAGAACAGTATCAATCCCATCCTGTTTCCGCTCATTCTCTCAATAAATTCAGATACTACCCCCTTAGCGGACTCCAGACGATTGGGAGCGAAATCTGTTGCTTCCATGCTTCCGGATACATCAAAACAGATCATAAGATCCAGCGTAAGGCGTTCCTGACGCTTCTCCTGCCAGGAATATCCCGGTTTTGCCAATAGTAAAATAAATATAATAAGGATTAGAGGGATCAGGAAGATGAAGTACTTATCCCGATGTTTCTTTTTAGAATACTGTGCTGATGAAAAAAAAAGGGCCTTTCCCCTCTTGAGGAAAAGCCCTGTTATGATCGAGATAACCGGGATTATCAAAAGCAGAAGAAGATCCCAGTTGTTAAATGTCATTACACCTTGTCAATGTAAACGTTAGCGAACCTTCCGTGGCGGTTTCGGGTGAATTTCACATATCCATGCTCCAGAGCAAAAAGAGTATGATCTCTGCCGATTCCAACATTCTTACCGGGTTTAAAGCGGGTTCCCCTCTGTCTTACCAGAATTGTCCCTGCTTTGATGAGCTGTCCGTCGAATCTCTTGACCCCTAAATATTTAGGATTACTGTCTCGACCGTTCCTAGATGATCCTGATGCCTTTTTATGTGCCATAAGTCTCTCCTAACCTACCTTGATGTCCTTGATCATTACTTGAGAAAGTAATTGTCTGTGACCCTTGGTAAGATGGTAATTTTTTCTTCTTTTGAATTTAAAAGCGATGACCTTTTTGTCTTTGAAATTCTTGATGACCTCACCGTCAACGATGATCTTTGAAGGATCAACTATTTTCATCTTATCGTCCATTGCGAATTTGACATCAAAATTTATCGCCTCGCCTGCTTTGATCTTTAAATACTCGACATTAATAGTGTCGCCCTTTTTTACCTTATACTGTTTTCCGCCAGTAGCTATAACTACAAACATAAAAACCTCCAATAGAAGATATTATAACAGTTTTAAATCAGATGTCAAGCTTAAAACGCAGATATTTCGCAATAACCCCCAATAATTTGCGGGCGACTTGCGATTATCTACTCTTTGAAATTATTATCAAGAACGCTGAGAATGTGCCTGATATCCAGGCCGACATCCGCAAGTTTTTTAATGTAGGCGTTTTTATCCTCTGTTACAAAATAATTTACAACAACCTGAAGAAATGATTTCACATTCTCCGCAAAATCAATAAATTCATTCTTAATATCACTTTGCACCACTGTTTCTTTATATTCTTCGACGAATTTTTGGAGTTTCGCGGAGATAATCTCAGCATCACCGATCACCTTCTTCTCCAGTCTTCTATTATCTTTCGCGGAAAATTCACTTTTGTCCACCGGGAGAAAGCGCTTCAGATCAGGATATTTCTCCTCCAGAGCAAGAACAAAGCCCCTGTGTATGTCTAATAGGAAATCATCAAAAATATTATCCTTGACAAGATTCTTAGAGTCCCTCTCAATACTTTTAATCAATTTCTCCCGGTCTTTTTCCATCTATTTCACAAAAACAAATACAAGTATATAAAATATAAGAGTGACAACTATTGAAATGATCGCGGGAAGCTTATAAAATGAGAGCCCCAGTTCAATGGGCTCTATCTCCTCTTCTTCAAATACCACCGGTTTGATCTTTTCTTTTTCAATTTTCTTAACCGCCTTTTCAGGGCTTCTCCTCTTACTTCTTTTCATTGTCCTTGTGTACCCCCTTATATTCGGGATAAAGTATCACTATGTCTGCGGCAGCGATCATTTCTTCCGTCAATTTCCTGTATCCGACATCTCTGACATACCTTTTCATATCCTCAGCGATATCCTCGACAGAGAACGGTACGATTTCCGCGGGAAGCCTATCCTCGCAGAGAAGCAGATGATAACCGTACTCATCTGTTTTTACTACTTTTTTATATATTTCTCCCTTCTTCAGGGTGAAAGCGGCGTCGGAAAATGCCGCGGGCATTACTTTTCTGGTGATGGGACCCAATCTACCGGCAACATCCTTGATTATATCCGGGCCTTTCTGATATTCTCTGGCCTTGACACGAAATAGCTCCTGAGGGTCTTTTGTCGAAAGTATTTTCTTCAAAAGGCCTGCTGCTTCTTTCTCTTTTTCAGCATCTATCTCATCCTGAGAATCTACCAGGATATGCCTTATATCAACCCTTTCAGGTTTTGAATAGAATTCATCCAAGTGATCATCGTAGAATTTTCTTACATTCTCCGGATTTATGGGAGAAGCTTCAAAAAGGTACTGGCGCTTCATATATTGGAGCACCTGCCTTTCTTTGAAGGTTTCAATCGAACGCTCTATCCTTTTCTCCGGGACCAGATCCTCTATATCAATAAAGATCAGCTTACGGGCGATAAGGTCATCCAGCAGCTCGCTCAAACTTGCATCATCCCCTTTCTTCTTCTGATAAACAAAGTATCTGTTGAGCTCATTATTTGTGATCTTTGCCTTATCGTCTATTACCGCGACGACCAAAGAGGATTTCATCGGAGAGTATTTGGAAAAATCCAGATATTCTTCATTGAGCTCGATCTTATGCTTAGTCCGCAATTTTGAACCTTTTCTTGAGATCTCCTTATCCACTTCTTTCCCGATCAATTCGTTTCTGATCATTTTCTCGACATTTTCAAATTTTTTATCCTTGAAGCGTTCGGAGTTCTTGTAAACTTCCTCTATTTGGGCTTCCGCTATTTCTGCCGCGTCTCTGATATCACTGATGTAGATATTGAAAGCAAGTGACGATCTGAGTTTTTCCACTCTCTGAGTAAGGTCCTCAGCTTCAAATTTACCGAGCTCTTCCGCCTTCTGAAGCAAAAGGGCATCTACGATCAATTTATCGACAACGGTACTCAGCTGACCTTTCTCCTTAGAAACACTATGAAGTTTCTTGGTAATTTCGATCTTCTCTCCATTTACTTTCGCCACAACAACAACTTTCCTTTTACAGCCGGTAAAAATGATCAATAGCGCAAAAAGGACTACAAGTATCTTCCTCATTTAAAGCTCCTTCTTATATTCATGAATTTCTTCTTTTTCTTCCAATGCCATCACAGCTCCTTCCGCAAGGGCGATCATTTCAAATTGTCCGGGAAAGAGAACGACCTGACAAATGAATGAAACCCTCTTCTCAATGCCCTCTACCAATTGGGGGCATCTTGCCATGCCGCCGGTCAAAAAGATAGC
>JAIVYW010000154.1:0-4818 GCA_048635215.1 Candidatus Atribacteria bacterium | reverse complement strand
TTATGATTCCTTTTATACCCAAAAAATATCAAGGCAAACGCAATCACGCTCTTCGTAGCGATCGAAGACGCGGCCTTCGTCGTCGACAAGGTAAGCCCCATAGTAACCCTCTTTAGTTACAAGATCAATCATCCGACCGAAGGCATCACTCGCGCTGTCAAAAGTTTCAAAAGTATTTTTAAGAGTATCATTAATTGAGCTTTTAGTATGAATAGCACAATATCCCATTTTTAATCTCCTTTTGAAGTTGATCTTGCTCCCCTGTTCTTAAATACATGATTGGCGTTAAAATGTTCCCATGTCCAGGAGGCAATGCGCCTTCTGTAAATAAATATCACTTTGTCTTTGGTACCGACAACCCAAGGCACCCTGTCCATAAACCACCTTATCGAGATAACGGCCAAGATGAGGCCAATGAAGATCATGAGACCGTAGACAACAAAATAAAATGTGAGCGGGCTCCAGTCATTCGGGTATACTACAATGAGATCCGGCGTTGTCTCCAAGACCACTTCCTGCCCCCTTGTAAGCGGTGCCACAAGCTTCCATAGAACATTTACACTGATCCCAACCCCGGTGAGGCAGACAATAAGCGCAAGCAAGGGTTCCAAAAACCCTACTCGTGATGTCCTCACAACAAATAAAGTGTCCAGATCGGCAATATGATTCATAACATGATCAGGTGCGCTGTGTCTGTCTATTAACATCTTGACTCCCTCCTCGCATTCTAGTGATTTTATTATATCACAACTTCCTCTCTAATCAAATTTAGCTAATCAACTTGCAATTTTTTGTAAAATCCATTATCATAATTTTTCACAGAATAGGAGAAATTATGAGACAAGCACAGATCGGAGTCATTGGCGGCAGCGGTGTTCAGAGCATCGATGGTTTAGAGAATGTTGAGAAGATAAAAGTCGATACACCCTTTGGGGCACCCTCTGCAGAGCTCACTTTCGGTGATCTTAACGGAAAGACGATCGTCTTCATCCCCCGTCACGGTGCCGGACATGTGATACATCCTAATGAGATCAATGTAAGAGCGAATATCTGGGCACTTAAGTCAGCCGGAGTCAGAAAACTCGTCGCTGTATCCGCAGTCGGTTCAATGAAAGAAGAGATCGCCCCGAGAGATATAGTTATTCCTGATCAGATCTTTGACAGAAGCAAGAACAGGGTCAATACGATGTTCAGCGACGGAATCGTCGTCCATATCCCCTTTGCCACACCTTTTTGCGAAGGAATGAGAACTCTTGCGAACAATGCCTGTGAAGACCTTAATATCAAACATCATAAGAAAGGAACATATATATGTATTGACGGACCTCAGTTCTCAACAAAAGCGGAATCCCGCATATACAGATCATGGGGAGTCGATATAATTGGAATGACCGCTATTCCTGAAGCCAAGCTCGCCAGAGAAGCAGGAATGTGTTATGTTACCTTGGCCCTTTCCACCGATTACGATGTGTGGAAAGAAGGTGAAGAGGTTTCAGTAAAAACTGTTCTGGCAAATGCAGCGGCGAATGTCGTTAACGCAAAGAAGATCCTGACACATATCATTGACAATCTTGATCCTGCACAGGATTGCGCTTGTCATCACACTCTTGAGGGTTCGGTACAGACCGCGGCGTCAAAGATAGACTGGAACGATCCGAAGATCAAAGCAAAGTATGAGATCTTTTTTCCGGACAAATACTGAGTAGAACGCCTGCGGCGTCCTAAGTACGAGGTTGGGCGTACGAGGTGCGAGGTGGGTATGCTTCGCAGTACCGAAGCGTTCAAGGTTATGCTTCGCAGAGCACAAGCGACAAGTGCACAAGGCACAAGTGGAGAGTAGAATAAGAGAAATTGCCATCTGATTTTTCCACGTCACACATGAGACATCACACATGACACGTGCAAGGGATGGATTCACGCTTTCGTGGGACCGGCAGTAAAAACATGAGAATGACTGGGGAAAATCCGGTACCTTTGTTACCTTATTGTAGAAATGGCGTAACCGTAGATAAAGGCAAGGTCCTTATAATACTCATATCGTCCTGAATCGCCAAAATGACCTGACATATTCATCTTCAGCAATACAAGCGAGTCACCTGTCTTAACTTGCCTGAGTTTCGCGGTATACTTCAATCCTTCCCAATAGTTCACCCTCATATCATTCATGCCGGCAGTGATCAGAATATCAGGGTATTTCCCTTGTTTGAGATTAGTATATGGGCAGTAGGAGGCGATATAGTTAAACTCTTCACGGATATTCGGATTACCCCATTCCTCGTATTCAGAAACAACCGCAGAAAGCGTCGGATCCATCATCGTATTGAGAACATCAACAAAGGGGACCTCAAGAATCGCCATGCGGGCGATTTCCGGCCTGATATTCAAAACAGCTCCGATTAACATTCCCCCTGCGGACACGCCATTGATAACGGCCTTGTCTGCTGAGGAATATTTGTTTTCGTAAAGAGATTCGGCGCAGGATATGAAATCTGTGAAGGTGTTCTTCTTATTGAGCATGCTCCCCTGTTCATGCCATTTCTTTCCAAGCTCTCCGCCGCCTCTCACATGGGCAATGGCATAGACCCAGCCCCGGTCCAAAAGCGTTAACCTTGCAGAAGAGAAGTAATCCGTATTACTGTCCCCGTAAGCGCCATAGCCGTATAACCAAAGCGGATTGGAACCGTCACCCTTAAAAAGCGAGCGCTTATATACAAGAGATATCGGCACCTTTGTTCCATCTTCCGCTTGAGCGTAGATACGCTCTTGATGATACTTCTTTCGTGAATATCCGCCTATTATCTTCTGAACCTTTTTCACCAGATCATGTTTCGTGTTCATATCGTGATCGATCACCGAGTAAGGATCTATCATAGAAACGAAAGAATAACGAAATATTTTCGAAGTAAATTCAGGATTGTTGTGCAGATAGACCGCATATGGCGGGTCGCCCAGGGGAATCTCATGCCATTTTCCTGAAGAGAAATTCAGTACTTTCAATGTCTCATCAGATTCTTTAGTTTCGGAAAGGACAAAGTGGTCTTTGAAAATTACAAAATCCTTATGTATCCCATCCTCACCATCTATAAAGCTTCTCCAATTGTTGGAAGAGGTTTCTTCCTGCTGACACTTCATTACCTTGAAATCCTTTGCTCCGTCACAATTTGTCCAGATATAGAACTCCCCGTTACGGCTCTCGGGATAATAGATATGCCCCGGGATACGAGCTGTGAACACCTTGAATTCCCCGCCCGTCGATGGAGCATAAAACACTTCAGAGGTCGTATGGCTGAATGAGGATATGAAAAGGTATTTCTTATCTCTGGACTTCGATATCCCCGCGTTGAATCCTTCATCCTCTTCTACAAATAAGAGTTTATTTTTTTCTTTTCCCAATACATGTACAAACACTTTATCGGCTCGATTAGATTCCATATCCATAAGTGAGAAGTAAATGCTTTTATTGTCCTCTCCCCACTCCATATCCCCGACCGGATAGGCATTATCATTATGCAAATGTCCGGTAGAAAGGTTCTTGATAAATAAACGGTAAAATTCATTTCCTTCAGTATCAGCAAGATACGCCAGCATTTTATGATCGGGGCTGATCGAAATATCAGCAACCTCCAAATATTCCTGATCCGCGGCAAGAAGATTGACATCGAGGATCACCTCTTCGATTGATTCCAGAGATCCCTTCTTCCTGCAGTAGACAGGATACTCGTTGCCTTTCAAGTCCTTGCTGTAATAGTAATAATCATCGATCTTCTCAGGAACATGCAGATCATCCTCAGTCAGCCGGGCTCTCATTTCCTCATAGAGTTGCTCTATCTTTTCTTTACATGGTTCAACAACAGCTTCCGTGTACCTGTTCTCTTCCTTTATGTACGATAGTACCTCTTCGTTACACCTGCTTTTGTCTTTCATCCAGAAATACTCATCCGAATATGTCTTTGAAAAAGCTTTGATAGAATGCGATTTTCGTTGAGCTTTAGGAATTGTCTCTGTTCTATTCAAAATCGGTTCCGTATCGCTTCCGGCACAGGATAAAAAAAGTACGATCACAAGAATACCCGCATTTTTCATGGAATAATGTCTCATATTTCACTCAGGGCTACGGTGCTCTGCTTATTTATCAGCGAAGATCGGACACTCCGGTCTGAAGTCGCAATTATCGCAATACTTATTTTCTGACGGCTTGTATTCAGTCTCATTCTCTATCTTCGAATACCAATCAAGTATTTCATTTTCAAATTTCTCGATGTCAGCAGGGGTCCTAGTGGTGGATATATTCTTTTGAAATCTGTTGAAATGCAGACTCATTTTCTCAACATCGTATCCCAGCTTGGAACAGGCCCAGAAATATGCGGTCAGCTGCATATCCTCATCCACATCCTCTTGTGTTCGCATTGCTGTTTCTGTCTTGTAATCGATTATCTCATATTTGCCGTTTTCCAATTTATCAATACGGTCAATAAAACCATTCACTACCAATTTGCCCTTGATGGGGAATTGAAAATACAGTTCTATTTCATCTGCCTTTATAAATGGATTTAACGCTATTTTATCCAGGTATTCCTTGAACCACACCCATGTCTCCTCTTTAACCCTATCTTCATCTTCCTTTTTTGAGAAGCCCGCTGAAAGCCACATCTTATTATATAGCTGTCTGATCTCTTCCATCGGCGGCGGAGTATCCATCGTCTCCAATTCTTCCATTACGCTATGGATAGTACTTCCCACAGAAAAGAAATCCCGGGGCTTCTGAGCGATCTTTTTAACATATATCTTTTCAAAAAGGAATGGGCATCGCTTGTACAC
>JAIVYW010000153.1:0-4836 GCA_048635215.1 Candidatus Atribacteria bacterium | reverse complement strand
GAGACAGGCAATGATCTTGAATACTGCTTCATCATCGCTGTCATAGGTAGCGGGGTCCATATATTTGTAATTTTCCAGAACCCTTTTAAAATAACTGATGGCGGCATCGTAATTCCCATTACTGTATTCATACTGGCCCAGCATATAATAACCGTCTTCAAAAAAGGCGGAATTTGGAACAAGTGAGGTCTTCTCAAGATAGCCCTTGCCGCTTTTATCATTCTTCTTCAGAAGGCCGCTGCCCACCGAAAAATAGAGTTCGTTCAGGGCTTTCTTGATCTTCAATTTTTTGACGATCTTCTTTTCCTTGGCAAGTTCCGCTTCTCCAAGTTTGATAGCGCCTGTGAAGTTCTTGGCATCGGTCATTTCCTTGAAAAGAGTATCATAAGTCTTCTGCGCGGGTTTTACCTCTTCTTTAACGACCTTTTTCTTAGGTTCCACGGCCTTCTTGGTAATAGCGGTTTTGGCTGCCCGTTCACGGGCTGCCTTATCTGCCTTATCTATCTCTTCCGATATCGACCTTTCAATACTTCTTCTGCGCTTATATTCATCTGTGAAATTTGCACCCTTCACCAGGTAGAAATCAACGCGCCGGTTCAATTTCCTACCGAGATCCGTCCTATTGGAAGCTACCGGAAGTTTAAAGGCGAATGAAAAAGTATTTATCTTTGTCGCAAAGGAAGAACCAAGTTTTTTCAGAAGATAGCTCTTTACAGAATCGGCTCTGTTCTTCGAAAGGTAATAATTGGCTTTCAGAGAGCCCTTATTATCGGAATGCCCCTCAATAAAGACCGAATACTGCTGATACTTCCTTATAACCTGAGCGATACGGTCAAGCATCGGATAGGATCCCCGCAGGATATTCGCTGAGCCCCGGGCAAATTGAATGGCCTTGGTCTTCAATTGAATTCCTTCATTTCTTTTTACCAGGCGGACCTCTTCCTGCACTGTTTCAGTTGCCTTTCTCACCTTCGGGAAGATCGGAGTGGGCTGCTTTGCAGTAATGACCCTGGGAACAGTGAAACCCTTATAGGTACGGGCGATCACCGCTCTCTCCAGCATATGCCCCTTGATATAATCAGGGTCTGGAAGATATTCCGAGCGTATCCATCCGAATCTCTGGGCAAGGGGTAATAATGTGTCAAAATAACTCACACCAAAATTAATTGCGATACCGCGATCCTCGCTGAGACTTTTTATCATTCTCTGGATATCCGATAAACCGACCTTTATTGTGATATTTTTTTGTATCAGGCGCATACCGATCCCAATTCCCTTGGAAGAATATTCGACAAAGGAGGAGAATCTCTTGAAGGTGCCGAAATCCTTATAATACTCAGCGCCGAAGAACATCCCGTTATTCTTCATTTTACCGTCTCCGACGAACTCTCTGCCGCCGATACCGCCGGTAATTATAAGATTGGACTCCTTATTGAAGAAGAGATATTTAGAAAGTACAATAAAAAAGGAGTTCTTGGAAATATAATCAGCGTCATTTCCGGTGGGGGTGATGCTGCTTGTGCTGCCGAGATTCCTCATACCGAAGACAATTGAAGGCAGGTATTTCAACTTTGGATTCTCGATCAATTCCGATTCTGTAAATCTCTCCAGAGGATCATCAAATACCTTGAGCTTGATCTGCGCCCCGCCCAGGCTTCCTGAAACTCCCTGTATGCCCGTGTATTGCACCCAGGTGAACTCGAACTTCAATCGATAGAAAGGCGGGTGGTAGGCAAATGTGAATGAAGCGTCTTCCTCGAACCAGTCGGTATTCAACTGATACCCGGAATTGGGGTCCGTTGCCATATATTGCGATACTGAAAAGGCAAATTGAAGGTTTCCCAAGGTCTTTGTTGATGGTACATACATGAGATCCGACGGATAATTGAAAAAGGTCGCATTTGCACACAATGTGAGCATTAAGGCGAGAAATATGGTAGAAATCCTCTTCATCTGTAGAATATAAGCAATTTATGTGCCACGCTTAATGCCAATATATATAACTTTATATAATATATCCGGGCACAAAAATGTACTAAAATATAAATGTGGGTGCAAAAAGTATCCCCCTGTTCCTTCCACCAATGCTAAGATCGAATGAAAGAGTCCTCGAATATTGAAAATTGAGTTTGAATTCGGGGGTGAGCCTTATCCTTTCATCTTCTTTGGCAAAGGTGATCCTTGTCCCCAGTGAAAAGCGATCGATATGGCTCATCCAGGACAGAGAAACATCTTCGTCACCGCCCAGAAAGGGACTCACCAGATCAACCTTGATGTCCGTCAATTGAATATATTTTCTCAGATTGAACATCACGAATCCGGTGAAATTCTCTTTTGACCCGAGATTCGCCAGTAGATAATCCAGCCCGGTATTGAGCGAGCCGGACGAGAACAGCAAACTCTTCAATTCTTCAGTCCCCTTTTGAGGGATGGAGGAGATCTCAAGATGCATATTATAAAAACTTCCCTGAAGCGATACGGACACCATGTACTTCCTGTCAAAAATGAAATTATTGCTTGCGGTAAGGTTCACATAGCCCTTCCCGTCGATGGTCGCATTTGCATTCTCGACATTGAATTCACGGCCATAAAGGATGATACGCCCTGAATATGCTGATGCATCACCACTTATTACGGGATCCAGAAGATTCCCGTTCAATTGTAATTTGCCGGAGATGCGGCCGTCGTAGAAGAAATTAAAAAAGCGTACATCATTATATTCAACTTGAACATCAAGGTCCACTGGGATAAAGATATTATTCTGCGGCGTGTATATTATGAGGGGATTAAAATTGAAAAATCCCTCACTTGCCTTGAGGTTTAGTGAACTTATCTTGAGGGTATCATCCACAGAGAGAGAAATATTGCCGGATATATCCGTTGATAACCCCAGATCGGGAATATTGAACTGTGTCGGCCGATTAATGTTAAATACTATTCTCTCCGCTTCGTTCACCACTCCCACTGGATAATTTTCCAGTTTCAGCGTCCCTTCCTTCAGAACCCTGCCGCCCTTTAAAAATGAAAATGTAAGGTTTTCCGCCTCTATTCTCGAGAAGGTATAATTCATCTTAGCATCGAAATCCATGACCACCTTTCCCAAAAGCGGGTCGCTGCTGAAGGGTTCATACGATAGATCAAAATCCAATGACCCTTTACCGCGTGAAATAACTTTCGGAAAGACCTTCCGGATCTCTCCGACATCCAGATAGCCCTTAAACCCCATCTTGTAGTTCATTATCCCCTTTCTATTGAAAGTGATGTAGGAGGATGGCGCAAATTCCACCTTGGAATGCTGGGTTTTCAACCTCAGATCGTTTATTCTCAGATTATTCCTGTCTAAGTGAAGCGAAGCGGAGACCCTCTCGTATTTAAGAGAATTTATCTTTCCATTTGTTGAACTGACGGAAAGATAGACCGAGGGGGAATCCAGATAACCCGCCAGGCTTAAACTGCCGTTCAGCTTTCCCTGAAGCCTGATCTCATCGAAGTAATTATCTATCGGGAAATTATCCAGATCCGCGGATAGTGAAAGCTCTCTTTCGATCTTCCCCTTGGCATAAAGGGATCCATCGGACCGCATGTATCTCAGCTCATCAAGGAAAACACCACGGAAACCACCCGCTTCTGAATACCCTATCCTAGATCGGATGGTCAGGATGGGGAGGCGGACTTTCTTCTTGTTCATTGTATAGAGGGATACTACGCTTTGCAGGGAAGATTCACTCTCGATCGAAAGGATCGCCGAGGAATGCGTCTCGCCTAAAATTGAAACCGGAGAAGGAGTACATAAGATAAGAGAGTCGTCAACCTTTCCGGTAAATGACCCTCCGAGTATATCAATATTCTTTGTATATGAGACCTTCAGGCCTGAGATATTAAAGTTCTTCGTCTTAATGTCATCGTATTTGAATGAATCGGCGGAAATAGATACTCCGCTCTTGAAAGCAGTATTTTTCAGGTCCAAAGCCAGGGAATCTCCCTTAACTTCGATTATTCCGGATGTGGAGAAGGCCATATTCGATCTGGAATAGTTCAATCGGTTGAAGTAGAGGTGCATATCTTCGGTATTTTTAAAACTCCCTCGGCCCGAAAATTGAAGCCGGTCGCCGTTTATTGAAAAATATTCCAGATCGAACTTCTCCTCTTCATAGGAAAATACAAGAGAATAATCGAAAAAGCCGCTTTCAAACCCTTTAATCTCCACGGGAAATGAGGAGCCAAAAAGGTCGCCTTTCAGCTTAAGTGCCTTGGCCTCAAATATATATTCGCCGGATAATGTGCCGTTCAGCCGTATCCCCTTAACGGTTCCGTAGTTAATAAAAAGCGAATCCATTCGTATCTCAGATGTAAGGCCGTATCGGGAAGATACGCCTTTAAATCTGGCCTTTCCAGCAAAACCCCCTTCATAATTAATGTTATCCCCAATGGAAAACTCTATGTAGCCGTTTTTGAATTCATTCTGAAGGACATTCAATTCATCGATAAGAGCAAGGCCGCTTTTCTTTTTCGGCGAGAAAAGCAAACTGCCGCTTGAACTGAATTTTTCATGGGATACATTGAACTTTCCGGAAAAGGTATTGTTTTTATAATCACCGGAAATGTACAGATCGGAATCCAAATGATCTATTTCCAAGCGCTTCAATTCCAATTCTCCCTTTCTATTTATAAGATCAAAGCCGCCATTTGGAGATCTCAGCAGAAGATATCCGGGTGTTATCTGCCATTCCCTGTATGGGCGTGAATAAAGGAGGAGTTATTGGCATCACAGTTAATCAAAGAATTTCCCAGTAAACGAGTCTCCGCACGATATGATGTTATGAGAAAAGCGTGGGA
>JAIVYW010000152.1:0-4869 GCA_048635215.1 Candidatus Atribacteria bacterium | reverse complement strand
TATGAATCAGAACACTAGCCTGAGAATGAGCGATCCTGCGGATCTCATCGGTGTTGATGGTCAGGGGATCGTTATCAGCTGTGATGAAAACAAAAACAAAGATTAAGAGTATTAATACAACTTTCTTCATGTTCTAGTGATCTGATTTATAAATAGAGGATAGAGGTTAGTGCAAAAAAAGGAAATCACATCCGCCTCTTTTTCATCCTTCATCCTTCATCCTTCATCCTTCATTTCCCAACTTGTGCTCTTGTCACTTGTGCGCTTGTGCTCTGCGAAGCGTGTTACTTGTGCACTTGTGCCCATACTACCCATTGTCATAGTATTCATAAATCATAGCACCTCATTATACCACGAGAATGGGGTTTATGCAAAGGTGCTTGTCAAAGAAAAAACTTGACAATAAATTCTAATAGAGTATAATAGTGCCTATGCTTAAGAAAGACCATTTCGTAGTCGGACCCCTTATTGATGTTTATGGCGATCTTCTGTCCAGTAAACAGCGTAATTATCTCATCCGTTATTATGAGGATAATTATACTTTGGAAGAGATCGGCGAGGTCGAGGGGAAGACAAGGCAATGTGTATATGATGTGATCATGCGCGGCATAAGGAAGATGGAGAAATTCGAGGATAAACTGCAGGTTTTAAAAATGAGAAAGATCATTTCTCAATACGAGCTTGCCGAAGCAGATGAGGTATCCGATGCTGGATAATCTGAAAGAGCGTCTGCGCAATACTTTTGCAAAACTGCAGGGCAAGCGTCTTACCGCATCCTATGTGGAAGAAGTTCTCCGTGAAGTGCGTGTAGCGCTTTTGGAAGCGGATGTTCACTATAAGGTTGCCTCATCATTTATCAAGAATGTCAAAGAACTGGCCACCGGAGAGAAGATACTTGCCTCCCTCACGCCGTATCAGCAGATCATCGATATAGTGTATCAGGAATTTGTCAAGGTCATGGGTGAGACGGCAGTAGAATTGGCGCCTGTCAAGGGAAAGCTTACCGTCTTTGAGATCGTGGGGCTTCAGGGCTCAGGAAAGACCACGCATACAGCGAAACTTGCGCATCATTTTCAGAGCGCCGGATTCAAGGTACTTACGGTTTCCGTTGATGTTTATCGGCCTGCCGCTATTGAGCAGCTGAAGATACTGTGTAATAATAACGGCCTTGAGAGCTTTGATCATTCCGGCAGTAAACCGGTCAAGATAGCAAAGAAGGCATACGATCACGCAAAAAAGAACGGATACGACATTCTTATAATAGATACCGCGGGACGACTGCATATCGATGATGCCATGATGAAGGAGGCGCTTGCTATCAAGAAAGCAGCCGTATCCGATGAGATCATCCTGGTGGTTGACTCCATGGCGGGGCAGGACGCGGCTAATGTTGCCAGGGAGTTCAACGAACTTCTGAATATTACGGGAAGCATTCTTACGAAACTTGATTCCGATACGCGCGGCGGCGCTGCGCTCTCTGTCCGGGCAATTTCTGATGCTCCTCTGCTTTTCGCGGGTACAGGCGAACATATAGCGGATATGGAAGTGTTCCATCCCGATCGAATGGCCCAGCGTATTCTGGGAATGGGTGATGTTCTCTCACTTGTTGAGAAAGCCAAGGATGCCATTGATGAAGAACAGGCACAAAAGCAGATGGAGAAGATACTCAGCGCCCGTTTTGATTTCAATGACTATCTCGAACAAATGAAACAGATAAACAAAATGGGCTCATTGGAATCTATACTTGAGATGATGCCGGGCTTCTCCCAGATGTCAAAACAGATGAAATCGCAAATCCCGTCCGAGAAGGATCTTAAGCATATTGAGGCGATGATACTTTCCATGACACCGGAAGAAAGATCCACTCCCTCAATGATAAATCATAATAGAAGAAAGAGGATCGCCGCGGGAAGCGGCAATTCAATAATTGATGTGAACCGCTTCATAAAGAATTTTGACAAGACAAAAAAGATGATGAAGAAGGGAAATATGAAGAAGATGATGAAAAATATTAATCTACCTTTTTAGAGATATTAGGAGGTACTATGTCGTTAAAAATAAGATTGAAAAGGGTTGGCAAGAAAAAACAACCCTACTACCGCTTGGTAGTTGCAGATTCAAGAAAGCCTCGTGACGGAGAAGTTCTGGAGAGATTGGGGCATTATAATCCTCTCAAGAGTAAACTCCTTCTCAAGACAGACTCGAAGGTCATTGCTGAATGGATGCGTAAAGGTGCGAAGCCCACACTAGTTGCTAAGAACCTTCTTTCAAAAGCCGGCTTTTTCACATGGTATGAGGATTTCAAGAAAGATCCTTCAATCGAAGCCCTTCCCGCGAGAGAACTTATACTTGTGGAAAAACCCAAAAAGGACCGCCTGAAAAAGAACAAAAACAAAGCTCAGGCCGTTGCTGAAAAAGCTGAAGTGGAATCGCAAGCGCCTGCAGCCGTTGCCGAACCCCCGAAGGTTGAAGCAAAAGAGGAGGCTCCCGCTCCTGAAGCAAAGAAAGAGGTCCCTGCTGAAGAAGCCAAGGAAGAAAAACCTGAGGCAAAGGATGCGCCCGTAGCCGAAGAAGCCAAGACCGAAGATGCTGTGGCATCTGAAGTAAAGGAAGAGGCTCCCGCTGCTAAAGCAAAGGAAGAAAAACCTGAGGCAAAGGATGCGCCCGTAGCTGAAGAAGCCAAGACCGAAGATGCTGTGGCATCTGAAGTAAAGGAAGAGGCTCCCGCTGCTAAAGCAAAGGAAGAAAAACCTAAAGCAAAAGATGATCCCGTAGCCGAAGCAACTCCTGTTGCTGAAGTGAAGGAAGAAGCCGCGGCATCTGAAGAGGATAAGAAGTAGTATTCTGACACACCGGTTATATCAGGTGATAAGATTATGGAAATCAAAGAAGTACTTTTAAGCATTATTAAGTGTCTTGTGGATAATAAGGACGCTGTCAGCATCGTGCAGGTGCAGAGTTCGTCGGAGTTTGTTTTTGAGATCAATGTGGATCCAAAGGATGTGGGAAAGGTCATCGGTAAATCAGGCAGCAATGCCAGCGCTATCAGGACAATAGTCACATCCATCGCAAGAAAACACGGCAAAGGAGCCATTGTAAGATTTAATGACAACAAAGAAAACTGACGATCTCTTACTTTTGGGCAAATTATCAACGACATTCGGCATCAAGGGTCAGATGAAACTCTATTCTCAATGGAGTATTGATCCTGGGATCATATCTTCAAAGACGGTGTATATGAAGGCTGGTGAAGAAATGGAAACCGTTAAGGTTCTTGATGCAAGAAGTCATAAAGCCGCTCTGGTCATTACCATCGAAGGATGTGCTTCTATAGATGAAGCGGAGAAACTTGTCGGCAGAGAGCTTTATATGCGCTCGAAAGACCTTCCCCGTGAGAACAGCGAGATCTATTATTCCGATCTTGAAGGACTTTCCTGCGGCGATGAGAAAGGAAATATTTTCGGAGTGGTAAACGGCTTTATTGAAACGCCGATGTATGACCTGATCGCAGTCAAAGATGCTAAGGGCCGGATCACGGAAATTCCATTCCTTCAGGAACTCATTGTTGAGGTTGATCTTGAGAAGGGTGTGGTGATATGGGATTCCGCCAAGATAAAGGACTATTATGCGGATTGATGTTGTAACGATCTTTCCTGAACTCTTTGAACCCTTCTTTGAAAGCGGCCTTCTCGGCAAGAGCATCAAGGAAGGAAAGATAGAAGTTCAAGCCCACGATCTTCGGACCTTTACCCGCGATAAGCATCGTCAAGTGGATGATTATCCCTTTGGCGGCGGACGCGGAATGATCTTGATGATCGAGCCGCTTCACAGGGCATGGGAGACATTGAAACAAGACAATACATTTACCATTCTTATGAGTGCCGGTGGAAAGCTGCTCACAAAGACCCGTGCAGCCGGATTCAGTAGGCATGATCATCTACTCATTTTCTGCGGAAGATATGAGGGTGTTGATCAGCGTTTTCTGGACTGTGTTGACGCAGAGGTCTCTATCGGTAAGTATGTTCTTTTCGGAGGAGAGATCCCCGCGATGGCTTTGATAGAAAGTGCTGCCAGATTTATACCCGAGATCCTTGATCCGGAAGTTACGGCAAATGAAACCTACTCCAAGGGCTCACAGAGCGATTTCCCTCAATTTACCCGTCCAAGGGAGTTCGGCGGGATCAGTGTCCCTTCCGTATTGCTCTCGGGAAACCATGCGAAGATCGACAAATGGAGAGAGGAGAATAGCGAGAGGATATGAAAAAAATAAAGGCCTCGGTCTATACCGCCCTTATGAATTATCCCAGCCTTAATAAAATGAAGGACCTTGTTGTTACTTCCATCACTCCGTTAAGTGTTCACGATATCGCGCGTGCTTCCGCTACCTATGGCGTTAAACGGTATTTTCTGATAAATCCCGTACCCTCGCAGAAGAGACTGATCAATAGAATAGTCGAATACTGGGAAAAAGGGTTCGGAAGCTCTTTTAATCATAACAGAAAGATCGCATTGAAGCTCATCAAACCGGTGAACGACCTTGTAGCCGCGATGAGATTTATTGAAAGAGCGGAGAAGAAAAGGCCAATACTTGTAACTACTTCTGCTAAGGTATTTCCAAATACCATAAGCTATGCTGATCTGAGAGAAAAACTTTTCTCTCAAGATGACGTGTTTCTCATCCTTTTTGGAACCGGATGGGGAATACCCGATGAGATCATGCTTGAGTCAGATCTCATCTTGGAAGCAGTGAACGGATACTCGGATTTTAATCATCTTTCCGTGCGTTCGGCTGCTTCGATAATTTTAGACAGATTGATGTATAAGGAGGATTAATTATGAACGACCTCATGAACGACATAAAAAAACATT